>NZ_JANQCY010000003.1:0-148810 GCF_024723595.1 Campylobacter sp. LMG 7929
GAGATTGCAAGCTTGAAATAGCTTGCAATTTGAATTAAACATTGAATCTAAAATGCATTACATCGCCATCTTGTACGATATAATCTTTTCCTTCAAGACGTAGTTTTCCTGCTTCTTTAGCGCCACTTTCTCCTTTGCAAGCGATATAATCTTCATAAGAAATCACTTCAGCTTTGATAAAACCTTTTTCAAAATCATTATGGATTACACTTGCTGCTTTTGGTGCTTTCCAGCCTCTTTGTATAGTCCATGATCTAACTTCTATTTGACCTGCTGTAAAATAGCTAATTAGATTAAGCTTTGAAAATGCTGTGCGTATAACTACTTCAAGCCCACTACGCTCAATCCCTAAAGATTTTAAAAACTCAAAGTGCTCCTCATCACTTAAAGCTATCATTTCCTCTTCTATTTTAGAGCAAAGTTTGATAACCTCATGACCTGATTTTGCTGCAAATTCTTTGAGATTTCTTACAAATTCATTATCTTCTAAAAGGGAATTCTCATCTACATTTGCCCCATATATCACTTCCTTAGCTGAAAGCAATCTTAGTTCTTTTATAAGAGCATAATAGACTTCATTTTTATTTGGAAATGAGCTTGCACTATTGTTTTGATTTAAATGTTCTAAAAGCTCATTGGCTAAAGCTAGACTTTCTTTTGCACCTTTTTCATTAGCTTTTGCACCTTTGGTGAGTTTTTCTATTTTTTTACTAAGTTGTTCTATATCTGCTAGTATAAGTTCTGTTTCTATGATTTGCACATCACGCACAGGATCAACACTGCCCGCAACATGGGTGATATTTTCATCATCAAAACAACGCACAATATGTAAAATCATCTCTGTTTCACGTATGTTAGATAAAAATTTATTACCCAAACCCTCACCTTTGCTAGCGCCAGCTACTAAACCTGCTATATCAACAAATTCTATATTTGAGCGTATGATTTTTTGTGGATTGACAATCTTTGCTAGCTCTTTTAAGCGATAATCAGGCACAGGCACTACTGCTTTGTTTGGCTCTATGGTACAAAATGGATAATTTGCGCTTTCTGCATTTTGTGCTCTTGTTAGTGCATTAAAAGTGGTAGATTTTCCGACATTTGGAAGTCCTACTATACCAACTGATAAACTCATTTTTATTTCCTTGAAAGATAAAGTAAATATGAAAGGCACATTCTAACACCTGCTCCACTTGCACCAAAGCTATGATAACCCCAAGCTTTTTCTAAGTAAGCTGGCCCTGCGATGTCTAAATGTAGCCATTTGTCTTTGTATTCTTCTCTAATGAAAGAATTTAAAAATAACCCCGCTGTAATAGCCCCACCATAACGACTTGAAGAGGTATTACTTACATCTGCTATATTTGATTTTATAAGCTCTTTTAAGTGTGGATTAAAATGTAAAATAGTAGCTAAATCTCCACTTTTTTTACTTACTTTGAAAAAATCATTTTGTAAATCTTCATTATTTCCCATGATAGCACTTGTGTATTCTCCAAGTCCTACTACGCAAGCTCCAGTTAGAGTGGCAAGATCTATTAATAAATCAGGTTTTAGATCTTGAGCAAGCGAAAGACAGTCTGCTAAAACTAATCTTCCTTCTGCGTCGGTATTTCTAACCTCTATACTCACACCTTCTCTTGAGATGAGTACATCATCAGGCTTGTAAGCATTTCCACCTATCATGTTTTCAGTTGCACCGATGATAGAATGCACTTCTATATCAAGGTTTAATTCACTTGCACCTTTGATGATAGCCATTGCGGCCGCACCACCACTTTTGTCAGATTTCATCGTTAGCATATAATCAGCAGGTTTTAAACTAAGTCCACCACTATCATAAGTTAGCCCTTTACCTACAAACACTACTTTCATTTTTGCATTTTTTGGTTTGTATGAAAGATGAATGAGTTTTGGTGGATGGATCGAAGCGCGATTTACTGCTAAAAATGCTTGCATTTTTTCTTGCTCTAAGAAATCACTCTCATAGATTTTACATGAAATCTTGCAATCATTTTGACTTAAGCTAAGAGCATCCTTAGCCATTTTTGCAGGAGTATAAATTTGAGGAATTTCATTTACGATATTTTTTGCAAAATCACAAGCATTTGAAAAAACCTGACCATAGTTTATACCTATGCAAGCTTCTTCTAGGTTATATGCTTTGTCATTAATTTCATCTTTTGAGATGAAAATATTCTCTAACTTACTCTGTGTTTTTTCTTTTTTATATTTATCAAACTCATAAGCACCAAAAGTAAATCCTTGAATCATAGCATTAAAGCTATTTACTACGCATTTTCCTACAACACTCTTTGTTTTAACACTTTGAATTTCAAGTTTTTTTAAAGTTTTATAAGCATTTGCAAAAGCAAGTCTTATATCTTCATATTCTAAACTTTTAAGTTCGCTATAAAGAATTTTATTTTGCATATCTATGCAAATTCCTTCGCCTTTATAGTTTGAAAGTTTAAAAAGTTTTTGACTTTGAGTGTATTTTTCTATCTTTTTATCTTGTATTAAAATGATTTCAAAGTCAGCATTTATAGAATTTATAGTTTCTTCTTTAAAATTAAAAATCATTTATGTTCCCTTTTTCTAAGTATTGATTTTTCTATTTGTTTCATACCTAAAAATAAAGCAAGTAAAAAACAAGCAATAATAGGCACTGCAAAATACCAGTGATCTCCAGCCCATTCCACTGCAAGCCAAATTTGTTTTCCAAAAAACCATGCAAGCAAAATGGTTATAGCAGCCCAAGCCCAAGCACTAATGAGATTAATAAATGCAAATTTTTTCGCACTATAGCGTGTTAGTCCTATGCTCATAGGTATAATGGTTCTAAAGCCATACATATATCTTTGTATGAATATAATAGGCCAGCCAAAACGCTGTAAGAGTAAATGCGCTATGGCAAATTTACGCCTTTGGGTGCGAAGTTTTTTCTGAATGTATTTTTTATTATATCTTCCTATATAAAAGTATATTTGATCACCTACAAAACCACCCAAACCTGCTACAAAGATGATAAATCCTAAATTTACATGACCTTCATGTGCAAAAATACCTGCTAAAATAAGCGCAAGTTCTCCCTCAAGTATGCACCATAAAAACACGATGATATAAGCCCAGTTTTTATAATCATACAAAAGTTGTTTTAAAAATTCTTCCATTTTATACCTCTAAAACACTATAAACAGAAGTTAATTTAGCTAATTCTTTAGCCCCATTAAGATCTTTTAATTCTAGTAAAAAACAAGCTTCAATGCATTTTGCATTGAGTTTTTCTATGAGTTTAACAGCAGCGATAGCTGTGCCACCTGTGGCGATGAGATCATCTATGAGCAAAACGTTTGCTTTTTGATTATTAAATGCATCGATATGAATTTCTATGGTATCACTACCATATTCTAAGCTATAAGATTCTTGCAAGCATTTTGAAGGTAATTTACCTGGTTTTCTAATAGGTACAAAAGGTAGTTTTAATCTAGCACTTAGTGCAGCTCCAAAAATAAAACCTCTACTTTCAATGCCAACGATATAATCAAGCTTTGTGTTTTGGTATTTTTCAACTAAATGATCCATTAAAAATGCAAATGCTTCTTTATTATTTAATAAAGTAGTGATATCTCTAAAGATAATTCCTTCTTTTGGAAAATCTTTAATAGCTCTAATACTATCTAATAAGTATTTTTTATCTTGTTCTTTCATCATAGTAATGCCTCGATTTTTGCTTCTAATTCTTTGATTCTTTGTCTTAATTTTTCATTTTCGATACGATATTGTGAATTTCTTGTTCTAAGAGAGGTTAGGTCTGCTTTGCTTTTGTTTAATTCCTCAGTTAAAATATCAATATTACCCAAGCTTCTTTGAAGTTGTACTTGTAATTTTCTAATGACTATTTCAGTATCATCAAGATTATTTTTTATGAATTCTTTTGCTACTTTTTCTTTATGAAGTAAGGTTTTATAATAAAGCAACATAATAGTCATATAAATACTAACACAAATTAATACAGTTAATACAAGCCAACTTAAAATCATAATTTTGCCTCTATTTTACTAATTCGCACGCAATGTCTTCCACCGCTAAAAGAAGTATTAATGAAATTTGAGATGATTTCAAAAGCCATATCTACTCCGGTTAGTCTAGCTCCTAAGGCTAAAACATTTGCATCGTTATGTTCTCTTGAGAGTTTAGCGCTTAAAGGTTCGTTACACAAAGCACAGCGTATATTTGTATGGCGATTTGCTGCTATACTCATACCAATACCTGATCCACATACTAAAATTCCAAAACTATTTTCATCAATTTTAGAGCTTAATAAATGTGCATAATCAGGATAATCACAACGATCATTACTAAAAGGACCTAAGTCTTCAAAGCTTATATTTTTTTCTTGTAAAAAATTGATAATTTCTTGCTTTAAAATAAAGCCAGCATGATCACTTGCTATGTAAATTTTTTCTCTTAACATTTAATAATCACTTATCATTTGAAATTTAAAGTATTAATTTTATCATATTTAATTAAAATTTTTCTTTCTTGTATATAATTATTTTTTAATATTTTCAAATATTTAATTTGATATAATAATACTAAACTTAAGGTAAAAAATGAAGCTTATTTTGATTGGTTCTTCAACGGGCGGTCCAAGCCAACTAAAGTTTTTACTTAATGATATAGAACTTAAAGATTGTGCGGTAGTGATTGCCCAACATATGAACCCAGCTTTTATTCCTTCTTTTGTAAATCAATTCAACAAAGAAGCAAAAAGTGATGTGATCATACCAAATGACAAAGAAGTTTTAAAAAATAAAATTTATATTTGTCAAAGAAATATGGTTTTAAGTGGAAATAATGCTTTGGTGTTAAATACTACAGAGCAAACAAGTAGTTTTAATCCAGGAATTGATGTTTTATTTCATTCAGCTGTAAATCTTTGCAAATATCATAAAATTTTAGCTTTGATTATGACAGGAATGGGTGATGATGGTGCTAAATCTTTATTTGAGCTTTATAAAGTTGGTGTGAGGTGTTTATGTGAAAATGAGGCAGATTCTATAGTATATGGAATGCCGAAAAAAGCTAGAGATACTAATCCAAATTTAAAACCTATGAGTTTAATAGAACTCAAAAAAGAAATAATAAATTTTATCAAATCATAGGATGGAAAGATGATAAAAATTACAGAAAATGAAATGAATGATTTTATAAAAATAGTAGAGCAAATAAGTGGAAATAATCTTAATACTAAAAAAGATATTTTATCTATAAAGCTACCTAAATTTTTACAAGAATTAGGTTTAAGCAGTCTTAGTGAATTAAATGAAAAAGTGCAGTTTCAAAGAAATTTAAAGCAAGAAACTATGGATTTTATTACAGTTTGTGAGACATATTTTTTTAGAGAATTAGAACAATTAAAAGATGTAATTTTTTATATAAAATCTCTTGATCGACCTGTAAATGTGCTTTGTGCTCCATGTTCAAGTGGTGAGGAAGTGTATTCTTTAGCTATTTTAGCAAGTGAGAATTTTGTTAAAGGTATGAATATAGTTGGTATAGATATTAATAAAAAAATGATAGATAAATGCAATGAAATGTTATATTCAGAGCGCTCAGTAGCTAGATTAAACACTATGCAAAAAACGCGTTATTTTGATGTAAAAGATAGAATGTATCAGCTTAAAAAAGAGACTTTAGCTTGTAGATGTCGTTTTGAGCTTTGTAATGTTTTTGATGATTCTTTATTTAAACTTGGGAAATTTGATGTGATTTTTTCAAGAAATATGATGATTTATTTTGATCAAGATTTCAAAATAAGATTAATGGAGCGTTTCCATAGGATATTAAACAGAGAAGGTAGAATATACCCAGGAAAATCAGATCTTGTACCTGAAACAGCGTATTTTGAAAAAAACTTTTCAGCGGGTGGGGTTTATTATTCTAAGGTGGATTAATTATATTTTTTATTAAACCACCACCAATAAATCGCCGCAAAGATAAAACATACTCCTAAGCCAAAAGTAAAATGGCTTAATTTTACTCCATAAAATTCAAATAAATATCCTGTTGAAAAAGCAATAATTGCACTAAAAGTTAAATACACCATATCATTATAGGCAATCACTCTACCATAATATCTTTTATCACAATCATTTTGCAAAAGTGTGTAAGTATAGCTCCATAAAGATGAAGTACAAAAACCTGCCATTACTAAGCCTATAAAGGCAAGATAAAAGTTAAATTGCAAGCAAGCCCAAAGCATTATACCTATACCTTGCGCTAAGTATAAATATACTAAAGTGTTTTTATTAATATAAGGACTAAGCACATAAGGTCCTATGAGTAAAGATATGGCTCTTATAGCATTAGAAAGCCCTATGGCTAGAGGTATGGAAATAACTTTTGCGTATTCATATTCGGCTAAAAGAGTGATTAAAACATCATAAGCGGTTATTCCTACAACTCCATGAAGTAAAATCAAATGAATGATTTTTTTATTGTTAAATACATAAACTAAACCTTCTTTGATTAATATAAAAAGATTGTTTTGTGTGGTGTTTTTTTCATCAGGTAAGATTAAAGTTTTAAGTATAAGCATAGCACAAAATAACATTAAAGTATCAGCTATGAAAGCTGGTTTTACTCCAAAAAGATCTATAAAAAGTCCTGCTGCGCCCATACCCAAAGCATATGATACAGCCCATATAATACTATGAAGCTCATTGCCTAGTTTTAATTCTTGTGGGGTTAAAATTTTAGGTAAAACTGACATTTCTGTTTGAAAATACATGCTTGCAACCGCCATACGCACAAAGGTTAAAAAGTATAAAAACCAAAGCATAGCTAAAGAATTTACAAAAATTAGCATAAAAATAGAAATCATCTCAATGCTAATCATTGTCAGTAATAAATTCTTAGGTTTAAATCTATCTACTATAACTCCATTTATAGGTGCAAGTATAATAGAAGGTAAAAAAACAAAAATAGCTGAAAAGCCTATGATATTTGCAGGCGCTTGTAGCTCTTTGGTTAAGAGAGTAAAAACACCTACTTGAGAAAACCATGCACCAAAATAACTTATAAATTGTACCATTGCTAAAAGGCGAAAAGTTTTATTATTTTTAAGTAAAGACCTATAAGTCATGAGTATCCTATGAATATATGAAATTAAAGGGCTTGATTATATCGTTTTTAAGATTATTTTACATTTAAATGCTATAATAATTCTTTTTTATAAAAAAGGTTAATAATGAATAGATTAAGCAAAAAAGAAGCATTGAATTTACTCCAAAATGCACCTTTATACGAATTAGGCGCAATGGCATATGAGAAAAAATTAGAGCTTCACCCTGAAAAAATAACTACTTTTGTGGTGGATAGAAATATAAATTATACAAATATTTGTTGTATTGATTGTGATTTTTGTGCTTTTTGTAGAAAAGAAAAAGATGATGATTCTTATATTTTAAAATACGAAGAAATAGGACAAAAAATAGAAGAATTACAAGCCATAGGTGGAACGCAAATTTTATTTCAAGGCGGGGTGCATCCAAAACTTAAAATAGAATGGTATGAAGACTTACTTTCTTATATAAAAACTAATTATCCAACCATCACTGTGCACGGTTTTTCAGCAGTAGAGATAGCTTATATAGCAAGAGTTTCTAAAATTTCTATAGAAGAGGTTTTAAAAAGATTACAAACTAAAGGACTTTTTTCTATACCTGGAGCGGGTGCTGAAGTATTAAGCGATAGGGTAAGAGATATCATCGCACCACACAAATGCGACACGGCTACTTGGCTTAGAGTACATGAGAGTGCGCATAATATAGGTATGAAAAGTACTGCTACAATGATGTTTGGTACGGTTGAAAATGATGAAGAAATCATTGAACATTTTGATCATTTAAGAAATTTACAAGATAAAACAAATGGTTTTAGAGCTTTTATTTTATGGTCATTTCAAAGTGAAAATACTCCTTTGATTAAAAAACATCCTGAAATCATCAAGCAAAGCTCTAATAGGTATTTAAGACTGCTAGCTTTGGCAAGATTATATTTGGATAATTTTAAAAATTTACAAAGTTCTTGGGTAACACAAGGCTCTTTGATAGGCCAACTTGCTTTAAAATTTGGTGCAAATGACTTAGGTTCAACTATGATGGAGGAAAATGTTGTAGCTGCAGCGGGTGCAAAATATAGAATGAATCAAGAGCAAATGATAGAACTAATCAAAGATATAGGAGAATTACCTGCTAAACGCGATACAGCTTATAATATTTTAGAAAGGTTTTAATGCTAAATTTAGACTTTAATAATACTAAAATAGACATAATATATGAGTATGAAAACGAGCTTCCTGTAGTATTTTTCAAACTCATTTTTAAAAATAGTGGAAAAATAGCAGAAAAACACAATAGGGGTTGTGCAAGTATGCTTGCTAGGTTTTTAAATGAAGGAAGTAATGATGAGTTTTTTAAAAGCTTAGAATACCGTGCTATAGAGCTTTATGCTAAGGCTAGTTTTGAGCATTTTCAAATTAGTATTAAATGCTTGAAAGAACATTTTGATTTTGCTTTAGAAAAATTACAAGAATTATTTTTAAATGTGCGTTTTGATGAAAAAATCTTACAAAGATTAAAAACTTTAGCTTTGGGTGAGCTTGCAAGTTTAAATACTGATTATGATTATCAAGCAAAAAGACTTTTGAATAAGAATGTTTTCAAAGATGAAATTTTTGCTAGTGGTCTTGATGGGACTAAAGAAAGCATAGAAAAGATTAGTTTGAAAGAATTACAAGATTTTATGAGTGAAAATTTAGTACTTGATAATGCTTTATTTGTTTTTGGTGGAGATATTAAAGAAGATGAAGTAAAGATTAAAGTAAAAAAAATTTGCCAAATTCTAAAAAGAAACACTCCAAATCAAAACAAAAGCTACAAGCTCGTTGATGAGAGTATAGAAGTAAGTGAGCAAAAAAGCACCGAGCAAGCTTATATATACTTTTGCTCTCCATTTAATATACAAATTAATGATGAAAAAATGTATTTAGCTAAACTTGCTTTGTTTATTTTAGGTCAAGGTGGTTTTGGTTCGCGTTTGATGGAAGAAGTGCGTGTAAAAAGAGGCTTGGCGTATTCAGCATATGCTATGCTTGATGTAAATTTAAATTATAGTAGAGTTTTTGGGTATTTGCAAACTAAAAATGAAAGTTCTAATGAGGCTAAAACTTTAGTTGAAGAAGTTTTTGAAAACTTTGTTCAAAATGGAGTCAATGAAAAAGAATTTCAACTAGCTAAGCAATTTTTAGTAGGTTCTATGCCTTTAAGGTATGAAAGCTTGGCTAAAAGACTAGATATAATGTTAAATGAGTATTTGCATGGTTTAAAACTTGGAAATTTAAAAGAAGAAATGCAAAAGATTAAAAACACTACTTTAAATGAGTTAAATGACTTTATTAAAGCACATAGTGAAATTACCAAAGTGAGTTTTGCAAGCATAGAAAATGAAAGTTGAAGAAAAGGATTTAAAACTACTTCATGCTTTAGGGGTTAAAAATTGTATCGATTTGGCTTTGATTTTACCTAAAAAATTTGATGATTTTAGAATTTCAAAGTTTCCAAAAGATACATTTTGCACCCAAAATGTAAAAATTATCAGCACGCAAAATCATCACTCCCAGCTTTTTATACTTTGTGAATGTTTAGAATGGGGTATAAAGGCAAATATAGTAATTTTTCATCCTAATAAATGGCATTTTAAAATTTTTAAACACAATGCTTTGATTTGTATCCATGCAAAGATGAATTTTTTTAATGGAATTTGGCAGTTTATAAACCCAAAAATAGTAAAAAATATAGGTCAAATAGTCCCTAAATACCAAATTAGCTCTATTAAAGATGAAAGCATAAAAAAACTTATCTTAAAATATGTCAATGAAGCTAATTTAAAAGCGCTAAATTTAGAACAAAAATACATTAATTTGCTTTTAAATTTGCACAATTATGATGATTTAACTCTTTATGAAAATTTTAACGCCATAGTTAAAGACTTAAAATATATAGAAATTTTTAATCATTTAAGGCGTTTAAAGGGTAAAAAAATATCACAAAATGCTTATGAAATAGAACTTTTTGATATAAGCTTTTGGCTTAAGGGTTTAGAATTTAACCCTACAAATGATCAGCTTTTAGCGATAGAAGATATTAAAAAAGACTTGCAAAATAAAGTTGCTAAAAGGCGTATGGTAATGGGTGATGTGGGTTGTGGTAAGACTTTGATCATACTTGCTGCAAGTTTGCTTGTATATCCTAAAAAGGCTATTTTAATGGCTCCAACTAGTATATTAGCAGAGCAAATTTATTATGAAGCAAAAAGACTGTTACCTAATTTTGTTAATGTATTGCTTTTAAAAGGTGGTAAAAAAGATAAAGATTTAGCAAAATTAAAAAAACAAGCTCATTTTATCATAGGTACGCATGCGCTCATTCATCAAGAAGAATTTGAAGCAGTTTTAGTGATGATAGATGAGCAACACCGCTTTGGTTCTAATCAAAGACAAAAAATAAGCGAGCTTAGCAAAAACTCTCAATATGCTCCACATATCGTGCAATTTTCTGCCACACCTATACCAAGAACACTTTCTATGATACAAAGTGAGCTTGTAAATTTTAGTTTTATTAAACAAATGCCTTTTAAAAAAGACATTAAGACTTTTTGTATACAAGATAAAGATTTTAAATATTTGCTTAAAAAAATCGATGATGAGCTAGCTAAAAATCACCAAGTAATCATCATTTATCCTTTGGTAAATGAAAGTGAAAATATAGATTATTTATCGCTAGAACAAGCACAAGGATACTGGATAAACAAATACAAAAATGTTTATGTAACTCATGGAAAAGATAAAAATAAAGATCAAATTTTGCAAGAATTTAGAGAAAAAGGCACGATTTTGCTTTCTACAACGGTGGTTGAAGTGGGGATTTCTTTGCCAAGACTTAGTGTGATTGTAGTTGTTGGGGCTGAAAGACTTGGGCTTGCTACCTTACATCAGCTTCGAGGTAGGGTAGGTAGAGTAGGGCTTGAGAGCTTTTGTTATTTATACACTAAGCAAAAAGAAATTCCAAGCCGTTTGCTTGAATTTGCTAAAACTTTAGATGGATTTAAAATAGCTGAGCTTGATTTGAAAAATAGGCTAAGTGGGGATTTGCTAGATGGTAGAGTGCAACATGGCAATCATTTTAAATTCTTTGATTTTGCAGATGATGAAGAGTTAGTTTTAAAAGCAAAAGAAAGTATCAAAAATATGGAAAAAGAAAATGGATAAACACTTTGAAATTTTAATTTCTAAAGGCAAGAAAAAACATTTTAACAAAGGGAATATTTTATTTTTTCAAGGTGAAAAAGCAAATAAAATTTATATTTTACTAAGTGGAAAAGTGCGTATATATAAGGTGAATACAAAAGGTTTTGAACTAACACTGCATACTTTAACTCCAGTAAATTTTATAGCTGAAATGCCTGTGTTTGAGGGTATTAATTACCCAGCTAATGCTATTTGTGAGCAAGATTGTGAAATTTGTGTTTTTGATTTTGATGAATTTAAAAAATTATGCTTAGAAAATGGAGAATTTAGCTTTTTACTTTTGACTTCTTTAATCGGTAAAATTCGAATTTTAGAAAATTTCATCAGACAAAAATCTTTGGATTTAAAATCAAGACTAGTCAGCTTTTTACTAGAAAATGAAGAAAAATTACAAAATTTAAAGCAAAAAGAAATTGCTGTGATTTTAAATTTACCCCCAGAATCTTTATCGCGTTTTTTAAAAGAATTAAAACAAAATGAGCTTATTTGCACAAATAAAGGTAAAATAGCAATTTTAAATAAAGAAAAAATGCAAAATTTAATTAAGTCTTTTTAAGTCTTATTTGTTACAATATTGTATTTAAAGTATGGAAGGTTTTATGGATTTTGATTTTTTAATCAAGTTTAGCCCTATGTTTATACAAGCTTCTTGGCTTACTTTAAAACTTGCTATTTATGGAGTATTTTTTTCATTTTTAGTAGGTTTATTTTGTGTGGGAGTAAGTTATTTTAAATTTTCTTTTTTAAATACAATCTGTAAAATTTACATAGAATTTTCAAGAAATACACCTTTATTAATCCAACTTTTCTTTTTATATTATGCTTTGCCTGAGTTTGGAATACACCTTAGTTCTTTTGCTTGTGCTGTGATAGGACTTAGTTTTTTAGGTGGTTCTTATATGGCTGAGAGCTTAAGAGCAGGTATGGAAGCGGTGAAAAAACAACAATATGAATCAGGACTTTCTTTGGGTTTGAGTAAATGGCAAAATTTTCGCTATGTGATCATGCCTCAAGCTTTGGGTATAGCTATGCCAAGTATTAGCGCAAATATCATTTTTTTACTCAAAGAAACTTCTGTAGTAAGTATTATTGCTTTAGCGGATTTAGTATATGTGGCTAAAGATCTTATAGGACTTTATTATAAAAGTAATGAAGCATTATTTGCTTTGGTGCTTTGTTATTTGATTTTGATTTTACCTTTATCTTTAGTGTTAAACCGTATAGAAAAAAGGTTAAATTATGTTTGAAATTTTAAATCAAGATACCTTTTTTAGACTAGCACAAGGTTTAAAGGTTACTTTAGAGCTTTCATTGATTAGTGTTTTGATTTCACTTATTGGAGGAGTATTTTTTGGAATTTTAATGCATTCTAAAAATAAAATCCTTTATGCTTTTTGTCGTTTTATGCTTGAGTTTGTGCGTATTATGCCTTTGATTGTTTGGCTTTTTATAGTGCATTTTGGCTTGGCGAAATGGTTTGGATGGCATTTGAGTGCTTTGGGTTCAAGTATTATTGTTTTTAGTATTTGGGGCGTGTTTGAGATGATGGATTTGGTTAGATCATCTTTAGCAAGCATACCAAAACACCAGTATGAATCAGGGCTTTCACTAGGTTTTAATAAATTTGAAGTTTATCTTTTTATTATTATACCTTTATCTTTAAGAAGATTATTACCAATGAGTATTAATCTTTTTACAAGAATTATTAAAAGTACTTCAGTGATTTATCTAATTGGTGGCATAGAGCTTATTAAAGTAGGCCAACAAGTGATTGAGCTAAATTTATTTCAAAATTCTTACGCGGCTTTTGTGATTTATGGTTTGATTTTATTGATTTATTTTATACTTTGCTATCCTTTGTCGGTATATTCAAAGTTTTTAGAGAAAAAATGGAGCTAATATGAGTATTTTAAAAATACAAAATTTACAAAAATATTATGATGATCATCATGTTTTAAAAGATATAAATTTAGAAGTAAATCAAAAAGAAGTAGTGGTTATACTAGGTCCAAGTGGTTGTGGGAAATCTACACTTTTAAGATGTATTAATGGTTTAGAAGAAATGGCTAATGGGGTTATTTTTGTAGATGATGAAAAAATTGATAAAAATTATAAAAAATGGACTCAAATTCGCCAAAAAATAGGCATGGTGTTTCAATCCTATGAGCTTTTTGATCATTTAAATGTGGAGCAAAATATACTCTTAGGGCCTTTAAAGGTGCAAAAAAGAAAAAAAGAAGAGGTTTTAGAAGAAGCAAAATACTGGCTTGATAGAGTAGGGCTTTTGCATAAATTAAAAGCCTATCCTAAAGAATTAAGTGGTGGACAAAAACAACGTATAGCCATAGTTAGAAGCCTTTGTATGAATCCTGAAATCATGCTTTTTGATGAAGTTACAGCAGCGCTTGATCCTGAAATTGTGCGTGAAGTTTTAGATGTGATTTTAAATTTAGCAAAAGATGGTATGACTATGCTTATAGTTACGCATGAAATGGGTTTTGCTAGAGCAGTTGCTGATAAAATAGTTTTTATGGATGATGGAAAAATAGTAGAAATTTCAAAGCCTGATGAATTTTTTGAAAATCCAAAAACTGATCGTGCGAAGAAATTTCTCAATTTGTTTGATTTTCATCGTTAATTTTATTTTAGAAAAGATTTGTTTAAAAAATTAATATAAGGTTTAAAAAATTTAAATTTCAATCATTAAGGAAAAAATATGAAAAAGATTTTTCTTTTATCGTTTTTAATGGCACTTTTTTTTAGCGCCTGCTCAAATTCAAATTCTAATGAAAACTCTATAGAGAAAATCAAACAACAAGGTGTTATCCGCATAGGTGTGTTTGGTGATAAACCTCCATTTGGTTATCTAGATGCTCAAGGGAAAAATCAAGGCTATGATGTGTGTTTTGCTAAACGTATAGCAAAAGAACTTTTGGGTGATGATTCTAAAGTACAATTTGTTTTAGTTGAAGCAGCAAATAGGGTGGAGTTTTTAGAGTCAAATAAAGTAGATTTAATCTTAGCAAATTTTACTAAAACTCCAGAAAGAGAAGCTGTGGTGGATTTTGCATTGCCTTATATGAAAGTTGCTCTTGGAGTAGTGGCTCCTAAGGGATCGGATATTAAAACTATAGATGATTTAAAAAACAAAACTTTGATTTTAAATAAAGGCACAACAGCTGATGCGTATTTTACAAAAAATATGCCAGAAATTAAAAGTATAAAATTTGATCAAAACACAGAAACTTTTGCAGCTTTAATCGGTAAAAGAGGCGATGCGCTAAGCCATGATAATGCTTTACTTTTTGCTTGGGCTAAAGAAAATCCAAATTTTGAAGTGGTAATTAAAGAACTTGGAAATCATGATGTCATAGCTCCTGCTGTAAAAAAAGGCGATGAGGCTATGTTGAAATTTATCAATGATTTGATTATAAAATTACAAAATGAGCAGTTTTTTCACAAAGCTTATGATGAAACCTTAAAGCCATTTTTTAGCGATGATATAAAAGCTGATGATGTAGTAATCGAAGGTGGCAAAATTTAATAATGCAAAAAGCCTTTAAAAATACCATCTATGCTTCTTTAGGTGGTATTTTAGAATTTTATGATTTTGTTTTATTTATCTTCTTTGCAAGTGTTTTTGCAAAAATTTTCTTTCCTCAAAATGATGATTT
This sequence comes from Campylobacter sp. LMG 7929, assembly GCF_024723595.1. Taxonomy (NCBI): domain Bacteria; kingdom Pseudomonadati; phylum Campylobacterota; class Epsilonproteobacteria; order Campylobacterales; family Campylobacteraceae; genus Campylobacter; species Campylobacter sp. LMG 7929. Next base: position 15,049 of record NZ_JANQCY010000003.1, read on the forward strand.
TTGGCCATTAATCTATACCTATGTAGCCTTTGGAGCAGGGTATTTAGCTAGACCTTTTGGTGCTGTTGTTTTAGCACATTTTGCAGATATTAAAGGGCGTAAGAATGTTTTTTATGTCAGTATGCTTTTAATGGTCGTGCCAAGTTTTGTTTTGGCCTTTTTACCTACTTATGAAAGCATAGGACTTTTAGCTACTTTTATGCTTTTTATCATACGGATAGCTCAAGGACTAGCCATAGGAGCTGAAGTTAGTGGTGCTTGGGTTTTTGTGAGTGAGTTTGTGGGCAAAAAAAGACTTGGCTTGGCACTTGGTTTTATTTCAGCGACTTTAACTTTAGGTTTATTACTTGGAAATTTAGCGACTTTAAGTATATATGCGTATTTTGATAAAGAAGAAGTAAGAAGCTTTGCTTGGAGAATTCCTTTTTTTATAGGGGGATTTTTTGGCATATTAGCTTTATTTTTGCGTACAAAACTTAACGAAACACCAGCTTTTAAAAATATAAAAGAAAAAGAAAAAATTTTAAATTTTCCACTTTTACAAGCTTTAAAAACACATAAAAAAAGTATGTTAATATGCGCTTTACTTACCGTGGTTTTAACAAGTGGGGTAGCTACTTTAATGATACTGCCACAATATTTTGAAAGCCTATTAGGAGTTAGTAAAACTACTGCTTTGACATATCAAAATTTGGCTATAGTGATGATCATACTAGGAAGTTTAGCACAAGGGTATTTAGCGGATTTTTTAGGACATTTTAGAATTTGCTTGATTTTCACTTTGGTTTTTGGAGTTTTTGGTGTAAGTTTTAGCTTTTATAATGAGTGGTTTTTATCATTTTACTTACTTGCTTGTTTTGCGCAAGGCATTATAGCTTTTGCTCCTATTTTTATGACTCAAATTTTTACTACAGAGTTAAGATCAAGTGGTCTTTCTTTTGCTTATAATATCTCTTATGCGATTTTAGGTTTTTTAACACCCTTTGTCGTTAATTTTATGTATGCTGAATATTTGTGGTTATATATTATTTTCATAGTAATTGCTAGTTTGTTAAGCATGTTTTTGATAAAAGTATTTTTAAAACAAAAACCAGTATTAAAAACTTTAAATTATAAACTATAACTTTGCTATAATTATATTTTATATTTTAGAGGTGTAAATGAATAAAATTTTATTACTAGCTGATGGGATTTTTGCTAAAGATTTTTTAAGGAAAATTCATAGCAATAAAACTTTTAAAGAGTCTTTGAGTGTTGTTTATTATAATGATGAAAGTGTGGATTTGGATTTAGAAAATGAACAAATATCTTTTTATAAATTTGATCCTACAAGTTTGGTTAAACTAGAAAATTTATCAAAGGAAGAATTCCATCAAGCTATCATCTATATGCAAGAAGAAGCTGATATGCTAGCTTGTTATAAAAATTTAAGAAAATTACATTCAAGATTAAATATAGTTATCATGGATTTGTGGAATAGTCAAATTGATGATAATTTTTGTGAAGTGATTAATATTTATGATACTTTAAGCACGAGATTAACAGGTTGTTTAGATAATATGCCTTCTATGGCACAATTTATAGGGCTTGGACAAGGTGAGATAATGGAGGTAAAAATTCCTGCAGGATCAAGCTTTGCTTATAGACATATAAGCTCTATTAGCCAAAAACGCTTTAAAATTGTAATGGTTTATAGAAATAATGAATTTATCCTAGCAAGACCTGGGCTTATTTTAATGCCAAATGATAGTATTTTAATCGTAGGTGATCCTAAAGTTTTACAAAGTGTTTTTACTAATGTTAAAACAAGTTTAGGACGCTTTCCATCGCCTTTTGGTGATAATATACTTTGTATTATAGATATGAAAAAAATGAGTGAGTTTGCTATAGAAAAGCTTATTTTTGCAAGTTTGCTTTTGCATGTAAGGATTAATAGTAAAAAGCTTTATTTTAAAGTGATTAATCCTACTTTAACTCCTATGTATTATAAACTTAAAGCCTTGCATAAAAATAGCACTGAGGTGATATTTGACTATGAAAATACAAATGTAAAAAACATTAAACCTTTTGTGGAAAATACTAGTATAGGTTTACTTGTAGTGGAAGATTATCTTTTTGAAAAAGAAAAAAGTTTTCTTTTTACTTTAAAAATTCCTGTTTTAAAAGCAGGTAAAGGGGATTTTGCTGACTTAAAATCATCGGTGGTTTTAAGCTCAAATTTTGAAGATGTGGAAGGTATTGCTTCTATTATGCTTGATTTAAATAAGCAAATCCAACTAGGGCTTGCTTTGTATTATTATGATTTAAAACTAAATAAAGCTGAAATTTTTGAATACCATCAATATTTTGAAAGCCTTTCAAAACTCCATGATGAAAAATTACTTTTAATAGAAGAAAAAGAACATAACCCTATCAATAAATTTTCTTATAAACAAAATGTATTGCATTTTGTGCCATTTAATGAAAAAATTTTAGGAAGTAATTTCAATAAAATTTTAAAAACAGATTTAAATACGATATATTATAAGATGAGTAAAAATTATCAATTATTTATACCATCGTTGTGAGAAAACAATGCAAGTTAAGGTAAATTTAGAAAATAATACAAGTTATAATGTCTATATAAATGAGCTAGAAAAGTTAAATTTTGATACTAAAGTAGTGATTTTAACTAATGAATTAGTAGCAAAGTTGCATTTAGATACGCTTTTGGAAAAAATTCAAGCTAAAGAGCTTTTTATCATAAAAATTAAAGATGGTGAAGAGTATAAAAATTTACAAACTATAGAATATATCTTAGATCAAATGTGTGCTTATAAGCTAGATAGAAAAAGCTTGCTTATAAGTTTTGGTGGCGGGGTTATCTCTGATATGGGTGGTTTTGTAGCAAGTATATATCAAAGAGGGATAGAATTTATTAATATTCCCACAACTTTACTAGCTTGTGTGGATGCAAGTGTGGGTGGTAAAACTGGAGTGAATAATAAATTTGGCAAAAACTTAATAGGTACTTTTTATCAACCAAAAGCGGTGTATTGTGAGAGTAAGTTTTTAAAAACGTTGCCTTCAAGAGAACTAGCTGCGGGTATGGCTGAATTTATCAAAATGGCTGTGGTATTTGATGAAGCAATTTTATCTTTTTTAGAAAATTTAGATGAGGATAAATTTTTAAATGCTAAATTAGATGATATTACCTTGGCTCAAATCATCCAAAAAAGCATAGAGCTTAAAGTTAGTGTGGTTTCGCAAGATGAAAAAGAAAGTGGTTTAAGAATGCTTTTAAACTATGGACACACTTTTGCTCATGTTATAGAAAATCAAACAGGATATAAAAAATACTTACATGGTGAAGCTGTGGCTATAGGTATGAATATGGCAAATATTTTAGCATTAAATTTAGGATTATTAAGTGAGAAAGAATGCCAAAGAGTGCAAAATTTACTTGTGAAATTTAAATTACCTATATCTTATAAAATTTCAAATACACAAGAGTTTTATAATGCCTTTTTCTTAGATAAAAAGACACATTTTCAAAAGATTAGTTTTGTTTTAGCTTGTGGTTTGGGAAAAGCTTGTATAAAAAATGATATAAACAAAGAAGATATTTTACGCACTTTAGAGGTGTTTGCATGAAAAAGATTTTTTTACTTTTATTTTTACCTTTTTTGATGCTTTTAGCGCAAGATGATATAGAGCATTTAGAGCAAAAACTCAATGAATTGCATAATAATTTAACATATAATACTTGGGTGATTAAATATAATAATTTTAATATTTACAGAAAAACTCAAAATGAAATTTTAGCTTTAGAAAAAGAAAGCTTAAAGGCTAATGAGCGCAATAAAAGCATTATAGAAAGGCAAATTTTAATCTTAAAAGAAAGATTAGAGCTTTTAAGTGAGTATAAAAGTGCAAATTTTTCCAAGATGGTTTTAGCGCCCGAAGAAGTTGATAAAATAGATAAACTAACTAATCCTTTAGCCATCATTTCAGCGTACTCACACATAAAAAAACTAAGACGTGATAAAGAAGAATATGTTAATCTCTTAAATAGTTTTAAGCAAACTTTAGATGAGCTTATAAAAGAAAATGTTTTAGTAGCTGAGATAGCTAAATTGGCCCCTAGTAAAGAACATGATGAGTATTTAAAAATATCCAATCAAATGGTGAGAGATTTTTCACAAACCTTGCGTTTTGGAGAAATTTCTTATTCTGTGTATGAGAAAAAAATTCAAGAAGAAATTGAAAAAACAACAGCTTCTATTAAAATTCAAGGTGTAAGAGCTTTTAATATAGTTTTGGCTATTATTATCGTTGTAGCCATAGCATTTTTACTCAAATTTATAGCTAGAAAATACATAGGCGATAATGATCGCTTTTATACAGCAAATAAAATCATTAATTTTATTAATATCAATGTGATTATTTTGATTTTACTTTTTGGATATATTGAAAATATTAGCTATTTGGTTACTGTGCTTGGTTTTGCCTCTGCTGGTTTGGCTATTGCTATGAAAGATATGTTTATGTCTATGCTTGGCTGGTGTGTGATAGTTTTTGGTGGAAGTTTTAGAGTGGGCGATAGGGTTAGAGTTTTTCAAAACAATACGCATTATATTGGTGATATAATTGATATTTCGTTTTTAAGAATAACCTTATATGAAGATATTTCTTTGCTAACTTATACAGATAATCGAAGAAGTGGTAGGATAATTTTTATACCAAATAATTTTATATTTACTAATCTTATATCAAATTATACTCATCATGGCATGAAAACAGTTTGGGATGGACTTGATATTACTTTGACTTTTGATTCAAATCATCAAAAAGCCTTAGAAATAGTGGAAGAAATCGTTATAAAAGCTTCTAAAGGTTATACAAAAATTGCAAAAGAATCTATGAGTAAATTAAGAAATGAATACAGCATTAGAAATCCTAAAGTAGAGCCTAGGTTTTTTACATTTTTGGAAGGTTATGGTATGAGAATTTCTGCTTGGTATATGACAAATTCTTATGCGGCTTTGATTTTAAGAAGTAATATAAGCAAAGAAATCATTAATGAATTTAATAAACATGATGATATAAAAATAGCTTATCCATCGCAAAATTTATATATGGCAAAACATGAATTTATAGAAAATAAGGAAGATATTTGAAAAAAAAGGTATATTTTAAAACTTTTGGTTGTAGAACTAATATTTATGATACGCAATTATTAAAAACTTATATTAAAGATCATATTGTTACACAAAATGAGCAAGAAGCTGATGTGATAGTGATAAATTCTTGTACTGTTACAAATGGTGCTGATAGTGGACTTAGAAGCTATATTAATGGTGTAAAGAAAAATGGAGTTAAGGTTATACTTACAGGCTGTGGTGCTGTAAGCAAGGGAAAGGATTTTTTTGATAAAAAAGAAATTTTTGGAGTTTTAGGGGCTTCTAATAAAGATAAAATTAACGAGTTAATCTCGCAAGATAAAGCCTTTTATGAGCTTGGAAATTTACGCTTTATTGATACAAAAATCGTAAGTAATTATGAAAATCACACTAAAGCTTTTGTAAAAATTCAAGAAGGATGTGACTTTGCTTGTAGTTATTGCATAATTCCAAGTGTTAGGGGTAAATCAAGAAGTATGCCAAGTGAGGAAATAATAAAACAAATCAAACTTCTTGCACAAAATGGTTATAGTGAAGTGGTTTTAACGGGTACTAATATAGGAAGTTATGGTTTGAAAGATAAAACTACACTTGGAAAATTATTACAAGAAATAGGTAAGGTTAATGGTATAAAAAGAGTAAGACTTGGGAGTTTGGAGCCTGCTCAAATTGATGAGAGTTTTAAAGAAATTTTAGATGAGCCTTGGCTTGAGAAGCATTTACATATTGCCCTGCAACACACTCATGAGAAAATGCTACGCATAATGCGTAGAAGATCGCATACGCAAAATGATTTAGCACTGTTTAATGAGTTAAGTCAAAAAGGTTTTGCTTTAGGAACAGACTTTATCGTAGCACATCCTGGAGAAAGTGAGTTAATATGGCAAGAAGCTTTAGAAAATTTCAAGCAATTTAAACTTACGCATATTCATGCTTTTATTTTCTCACCGCGTGATGGAACGCATTCTGCTTCTATGAGTGAACGAATTAATGGTGAAATAGCCAAAGAAAGATTAAATATTTTAAAAGATATAGTTGCTCAAAATAATTATGAGTTTAGAAAAAATCAAAAAAATACTTTAGAAATTTTAGTCGAGAGTAAAAAAGATGGTTTTTATGAAGGCTATGATCAATTTTTCAATAAAATCAAAATTACAAGCAAAGAAGATATTGCTAAACAATGGATAAATATTGAAAAATATGAATGCAAAGAAGATTGTAACTATGTAAGGTTAGGGGATGAAAAATAAAAAGATTATCTTAGCTTCATTTTTATTGCTTTGTGTTTTTGTAATAGTTGCGTTTATAAAAAATCAACCTGATTATATTAGCAAGTCTGCTTATGAAGAGCTTTTAGAGCAAAATTTAATCCAAAAAGCCATAGTAGAAAATAATGAAATATTATTAAAAAGCAAAGAAGGAAATTTTTTAATTGCTAAAGATGTAGTGGATTTAAATGCTTTGTGGCAAAAAATTCCTTTAGAATATGCTAAAGATTATAATTTAAGTGAGTTTTTTTTCATATTTATTTTGCTTGCTTTTCTTATAAGTTTTTTACTCTTTCTTAATAAAAAAAATAAAGATAGACAAAATTTACTTTCTTTAGAAAAAAATATTTTAGAAAAAAATGAACAAAATAACACTATACAAGATGTAGTAAGTGAAGTTAAATTTAAAGATGTAGCAGGGGTTGATGAGGCTAAGGTAGAGCTTTTAGAAATCGTTGATTTTTTAAAAAATCCTCAAAAATATAAAGATTTTGGCGTGAAAATGCCAAAAGGGGTTTTACTAGTAGGCCCTCCTGGAGTAGGTAAAACCTTGATAGCAAAAGCAGTAGCAGGCGAGGCTGGGGTGCCATTTTTTTATCAAAGTGGGGCTAGTTTTGTAGAAATTTATGTAGGTATGGGTGCAAAAAGAGTAAGAGAGCTTTTTTTAAAAGCTAAATCAAAAGCTCCAAGTATCATTTTTATAGATGAAATTGACGCAGTTGGTAAAAGTAGGGGGGATTTTTCTAATGTAGAAAGAGATAATACCCTAAATCAACTTTTAACTCAAATGGATGGATTTGAAGATAATAGTGGTGTTATAGTGATGGCCGCTACAAATAAAATCGATCTTATGGATAATGCGTTATTAAGGTCAGGTCGTTTTGATAGAAGAATTTTTATATCTTTACCTGATTTTAAAGATAGAATGCATATTTTACAAAATTATATGAAAGAGAAAAAATCTAGTGTAGATTTAGAAAAAATTGCAAAAGCTAGTGTGGGTTTTAGTGGAGCAGCTTTAGAGACTTTAGTTAATGAAGCGGCTATTAATGCTATAAGAAGAAAATCAGATTTAATAGAAGAAAATGATTTTTTTGCAGTGCTTAATAAAGTTTTAATGGGTAAAAAAAAGATTTTCTCTCTAAGTGATAAGGAAAGAAAAATTCAAGCCACATACCAAGCAGCTAAAGCTTTGTGTGCTTTTTATTTTGATGTTAAATTTGAAAAAATTACCTTAATAGAAGATAGATTTAAAGAGTATGAAAATACTATCAAATCAAAATCAGAATTATTAAATAAAATAAAAGTTTTTCTAGCAGGCTCAGTTGCTATGGAGCTTATTTTTAATGAAAGCTATACTAATGCACAAAGCGATCTTTTAAAGGTTAAAGAATTGCTTACTTTCATGGAAACTTTTGCTATGGCAAATGAGAGTTTATTGCAAGAGCAAAAGCAAGAAGTGAAAGAATTTTTAGAATTAATGAAAGAAAAAGTTGTGAGATTAGCTAGCATTCTTTTAGAAAATGAAAAAATAGAAAAACAAGATGTAGAAAAAATCATAATGGAGTAAAAATGGTAAAAATAGGAATTTTAGTACTTTCAGATAGAGCAAGTAGTGGAGTTTATGAAGATAAATCCGGAGTAGAGATAGAAAAAATTTTAGATTCTTATATAAAAAATGAAAAAAGCTTTTATTATGAGCTAATTCCTGATGAGTATGATTTAATTATAGAAAAATTAGCTTATTTGGCTGATGAAGTAAAATGTGATTTGATTTTTACTACAGGGGGTACAGGGCCTGCTTTGCGTGATGTGACACCAGAAGCAACACAAGCAGTGTGCGATAAAATGCTTCCAGGTTTTGGGGAGTTAATGCGTGCAAAAAGCTTAGAATATGTACCAACAGCTATACTTTCAAGACAAAGCGCGGGTATAAAAGGAAAATCATTGATTATTAACTTACCGGGTAATCCAAAAGCTATAAGAGAATGCATTGAGCCTATATTTCCTGCTATACCTTATTGTGTGGATTTAATAGGTGGAGCTTATATTGAAAATAATGAAGAAGTAATTTCTGTATTTAGACCAAAGAAAAAGTAAGTCTAGCTAGACTTACTTTGAGGTTTTATAACCTTGTGATAAAAGTGCGTTCATACCGCCTTTTAAATTAGTAACTTCTATACCGTTTTGATCTAGTAAAGCAGAAGCTTTAGCGCTTCTTGAACCACTTCTACAAACTATAGTGATAGGTTTACTACTTGAAATCTTTTTAATTTCCTCGATGAAATTTTCATTTAAGCTACCATCTTCATTGTAAAAGCTAATTTTAATGGCATTTTTTATAGTACCAGTTTGCGCCCATTCGCTAGGTTTTCTAACATCAATTACTTGATAATTTTCTAAAATTCCTGCGTTAATATCGATATTTTTAACTTCTGCTAAAACAAAACTAGCACAAAGTGCCAAAGATAAAAATATTTTTTTCATAATCAACCTTCTTTTGTTGCTTCATAACCTTGCGATAAAAGTGCTACCATGCCACCATCTAAATTAGTGCATTCTATACCTAGAGTATCTTCTATCATCATAGCAGTGTGTTTGCTTCTTGAGCCTGTAGCACATACAAAAGCTATGTTTTTATTTTGATAATCTACTTTTTCTTTAAACTCTTGGATGAAATTTTCATTCATAAAGCCATTATCATCGCAAAGTGCGATGAGTATAGCTTCTTTTATAACCCCGCTTTTCCATTCGCTAGGAGTTCTTACATCTATAATGCAAAATTCGTGTAAAATATCTTTAGAAATAGCTATATTTTTCATTTTTCTAAAGCCTTAGAAACGATTTTGCTTAAGGTATTGTTAAATTCACTAGGGTTATCTATACCCATACCTTCGCTAAGTTTAGCCATATTTAAAAGAATATGTGCCATTTCATTAGCTAAGGTATCATTTTCTTTTAAGGCTTTTAAAATTTCATGATTAGGATTGATTTCAAGTATAGGTTTAACTTGTTGTTCTTGTCCCATTTGTTTAAGAATTTGTTGCATAGCAAAATCAGGTTTATTTTGATCATAAACAATACAACTTGGACTATTTGAAAGTCTTTGGCTAAGTTTTACCTCTTCAACTTCATCTTTTAAAACTTCTTTTATTTTGATGAGTAAGCTTGCAAATTCAGCCTTTTGTTCTTCGCTAGTTTCTTCACTAGCTAGATGATTGATAGCACTAAATTTTAAGCCTTCAAATTCATTCATCATAGGCATAACTATGGTATCAATTTCCTCATCAAACAATAAAACATTGATATTTTTTTGTTTATAACTTTCAAGAAGAGGAGAATTTCTTAAAAGTTTTTCATTTTTTCCACTAATATAAAAAATTTCATTTTGTCCTTCAGCTAAGTTTTGTTTATACTCTTCAAGATCAATTAATTCTTCTTTATTTGAGTTTTTAAAGTATAAAAGCTTAGCTATAGCGTCTTTATTTTCGCCAAAACCATATAAACCTTCTTTTAAAACTTTTCCAAAATTCTCATGGAATTTAAGATAGTTTTCTTTATCTTTTTCTTTGAATTTTTTAAGTTCAGCTAAGATTTTTTTAACACTTGCTTCTTGAACGCTTTTTAAAATTTTATTTTCTTGTAAAATTTCACGACTTACATTAAGCGGTAAATCTTCTACATCAATAATCCCGCGTACAAATCTTAAATAAGTTGGTAATAATTCTTTATCATCATCGCTGATAAAAACTCTTTTAACATAAAGTTTTAAACCACTTTTATAATCTACTCTATATAAATCAAATGGAGCTTGTGCAGGTATAAAGAATAAAGAATTATATTCTATAGAACCTTCAGCTTTTGTGTGGATATAAAGCATAGGTTTGTTTGAGTCATGAAAGTTTTGCTCATAAAATCTTTCATAATCTTCAGCTTTTAAGCTTGCTTTATTTTGTCTCCATAAAGCACTTGCTGTGTTAATTTGAGTGTTTTTTAATTCTTTTTTAGGTTCTTTTTCACCTTCTTCTAATGGCAAATATTCTTCTTTTTCCATAAAAATAGGAAATTGTATGTGGTTTGAGTATTTTTCTACTATACTTTCAATGCGGTATGAGTTTAAAAATTCTTCATCTTTTAAATGTAAGGTTATGCAAGTGCCTTGCTCATCTTTATTTGCATCTTCTATTTCATAACCACTAGCATCAGAAGTCCAAAGATAAGCTTTATCATCTAATGCTTTTTTGCTTAAAACTTCTATTTTAGAAGCCACCATAAAAGCAGAGTAAAAGCCTACACCAAATTGTCCTATAAGTTGAGAGTCTTTTTTGGCATCACCACTTAAGTTTTCTAAAAAGCTTTTTGTACCACTTTTAGCAATGGTTCCAAGATGATTGATCAAATCTTCTTTATTCATACCTATACCATTATCACTTATGGTTAGGGTTTTTGCTTCTTGATTGAAGTTGATTTGAATTTTTGGTTCAAATTTTAAATTTTTATAAGCATCATCACTCACGCTTAGATAACTAAGTTTATCAAGTGCATCGCTTGCGTTAGAAATAAGCTCTCTTAAAAAAATTTCTTTGTTTGAATACAAAGAATGAATCATAAGTTGTAAAAGTTGATTAACTTCAGTTTGAAATTGCATTTATATCTCCTTTATTTAAAAATTAAAAAACCAATCCATACTGCCAAAAGACAAAGGATAACATTTAAAATAATATTTAGAAAAAAGTGAAAATAATCACCACTTTGCAAAAATAGCAAATTTTCATAAGAAAAAGTTGAAAAAGTCGTAAAAGCACTTAAAAAACCTGTGCTAATTAAACTTTTAGTAAAAATATGCACACCTTTAGAGTTTGCATAAGAAAAAAACAAGCCCATTAAAAAAGATCCTATGATATTAACAAGTAAAGTACCATAGGGAAAATCATGTGGAATGATTTTATTAAAAAAGCTACTAGTAAGCATTCTAGATACAGCCCCTAAAAAGCCACCAAAACCTACAGCCAAAACCGTACTAATCAAGCTTTTGACCTTTCATTATCTAAGATTGTTTGCATTTTTTCTCTAGTTTGCTCAAGCCAATCATCTTTACTTATATCAACAAGATCAAGAAATACTACTTTTAAAACACCACTTTTTGCACTAAAGTTTTGTGTGTCTAAAATTTTAGCTGAATCAACAATTACCACAGGTTGGACTTTTAGATTAAGTTTTTCACTTAAAATTTTAGCTCCAACTTTAAATTTTAAAAGTTTTTGCGTTTTAGATCTTGTACCTTCTGGAAAAATAGCCAAAATTCTATCTTCTTTTAGTCTTTCTTTAGCTTCTTTTAGAAGTTTTACTAGACCTTTTGGACTTCTATCTATACAAATAATTTTAGGTTTTTTAATCAAAGTTTTAAAAACGGGGAGTTCACCAAGTTCTTTTTTTGCTATCCAAGATATATTTTTTGGACATAAATCTTCCAAAACAACTATATCTAACAAGCTTTGGTGATTGATTAAAAGTAAATTAGCTTGAGGGTGTATAGAACCTTGAGTTTGGATTTTATAATTTATTATATATTTTTGCAGTTTTGACCATGCTTTTCTGATTTTCCAAATTTTTTCTTGTGATTGCAATAATAAAAAGGCAATGCATAAAAATATAATAGATAAAATAAATTCAATCCAAAATACTAAAGCTTTAAATCTTTGATAAATCTTCACTTTTTACCCAGCCTATTTTTCCATTATTAAATAAAATTTTTTTATATTCATCTCTTGAATCTAACACTTCTACTTCTTGGTTATATTTTCCAGAATAAAAATGAGTTGAGTTAAGAGTTGGTAAAATTTGCACTTTGCTTTCAGCCTTTAATATGGCTTTGTATATGTTATTTTGGGCTAAAAAACTTGCTATTAGAGCCAAAATTGCTAAGCCTAAAGCTACATAGCTTTTCTTAAATACAAACCATAAAGCAAAAATACCACACAAGCTCCACAAAAATACTTGTTTGTAAAAATTAAAGTCATTAGTTTTTGGATTTAAATCACTTTGCGTGCTTATGCTATCTTCTTTAAGTTCTATTTTTAAAGAAAAATCTTTTAATTCTTTAGAATTTAAATTAAAATAAGAAAAATCAAAGCGTGTTTTGCTTTTATCTAAAATAGCATAATAAAACCCACTTTGTTTTTCAAAATCACCTTTAATAGCCTCTACGCCTTGTTTTTGAATATCTTTTATATTAAAACTTGCTAGGTTTGTGTTTTCTCCTGCAAGTTCTATAAATAAAATCATATTATCATTGTCAAAATGGCTTGCTTTTACTTGTTTTACTTCTAAATTACTTGCAACTATGTGTGAGTATTTGTTAGAAGGAGCGTCGATTTTTTTAAGTCTAATAGGTTTTATAATTAGTGATGAGCTTTGAAAAATATGATCATTTCTGCTTAAAGAAACGATGATTTTATTTAAATTAGCATTTAAACTTTTTGCTTCAAACCATAATTTTGTGTGATATGAATTAGCCTTTTGCTCCCAAATAGGATTAGGATTAATCCAAAGCATATCGTCATTTTTTTCAAAGCTCATATTTAAATCAAAACTTACATTAGTTGTGGTGATAACCTCAAGATCTATAGCAAAAGCTTCATCTATGTAAGCCTCATCAGTGTATTCTTTTGCATTTAATACTAAAGAACCTTGAGGAATAAAATTTTCATCATTGATTTTACTTTCATAGTTACTCTCATCACTTGGAGCGATAGTTTGATATATTTGCTTAGCTTGATCGTCTAATTGATTGTAATTTTTTTCTAGGGTGTTATAATCTTCAAAAACGCTATTTTCTTGAGCATATAAATTAAACGCTAGTAAAAAAACACAAAAAACTTTGAAGGTTTTTAGCAATTTAAAAATCCTTCAAACATTTTAAGTCCTACTTTTGAGCCAAGTATATCATCACACATTCTTTCAGGGTGTGGCATAAGTCCAAAAACTTTTTTATTCTCATCACAAATTCCAGCTATATCGTTTAAAGATCCATTTGGATTATTGATATATCTTAATAAAATCATATCTTTATCTTCTAGCATTTTAATACCATCTTCGCTATTAAAATAATTTCCTTCTCCATGAGCAATAGGCAATTCTATAATGTCATTTTTTTGGAAATTTTTCAAAAAAGCATTATTGTTTGATACTACTTGCAATGCTTGCATTTTAGAAATAAAACTTAAGCTATTATTATGTTTCATAGCTCCCTTTAAAAGACCAAGTTCTAATAAAATTTGAAAACCATTGCAAATACCTAGGACATATCTACCTTTTTGTACATGTTCTTTAAGTGTTTTCATAGCAGGAGCAAGTTTTGCAATGGCTGCACATCTTAAATAATCTCCATAAGAAAATCCACCTGGTAAAACAATTAAATCTGCGCTAAAATCTTGTCTTTCATGCCAAATGATTTCAGTTTTTACACCTAGTTTTTCAAAAGCATAAGCTGTATCAAACTCGCAATTAGTTCCGGGAAAACGAATAATAGCTACTTTCATAATATTATCTCATAATCTTCTATCACAATATTTGCAAGCAATTCTTTACACATTAAATCAACATGTTTTAAAGCTTCTTCTTTATTATCACAAGCTATATCAAAACTAATTTGTTTTGAGGTTTTAACATTTGATATGTTATTAAAATCTAAAGAATGCAAAGCCTTTTCTATGGCTTTGCCTTGAGGATCTAAAACCCCGTTTTTTAGTGTGATATTTATAATTACTTTCATTATTTTTCCTAACTTAGAATTCTTTTTAATACTTCTTCATAGGCCATTTTTACATTACCTAGGTCTTGTCTGAAGCGATCTTTGTCTAATTTTTCATTAGTTTTGCTATCCCAAAATCTACAACTATCAGGGCTAATTTCATCAGCTAGTATCATATTTCCTTCACTATCAATACCAAATTCTAATTTAAAATCAATCAATCTTAAACCTTTAGATTCAAAGAATTTAACCAAGATAGAATTGATTTGTCTTGCAATGTTTTTTATTAATTCTAAATCTTTTTCACTTTTTACTAAATTTAAAATCAAACAATGCTCATCATTGATAATAGGATCGCCTAAATCATCATTTTTATAACAAAACTCAACTACAGCAAAAGGTAAAATCGTACCCTCTTTAATGCCCAATCTTTTTGTTAAAGATCCTGTGGCTACATTTCTAGTAATAACTTCAATAGGTATAATATTGCATTTTTTTACAATTTGTTCTTTATCGCTGATAGTTTCTACTAGGTGTGTTTTAATACCTTCTTTTTCTAAAAGATGAAAAATTTCAGTACTAATTTTACAATTTAACGCACCTTTTCCCGCTTCATTACCTCTTTTTTCTGCATTAAAAGCAGTTAAATCATCTTTAAATTCCGTGATGAGTAAATTCTCATCATCAGTTTTAAACATTTTTTTACCTTTTCCCTCGTATAAAAGATCTAGTTTTGTTGCCATTTTACTCTCCTTTTGTGATGTTTAAAATTTTGATTGCATCTATTGCAGTTTTTAATTGTATATCATTATCAATTTGTTCTTTGGTGATGATATTTTTATCTTCTTTATTATCTTTTTTCTTTTCTTGATGTCCGATTTTATCAAGTTCAGCTTGTAAGTGTTTTTTTAGATCGCTTTCTTTGATTTCAAAGCCATGATTTTCTTCTTTACTTACTTTTCCTGGGAATACTTCTATATCAGGACTAACCCCGACAGCTTGTATGGTTCTACCACTTGGTAAATAATATTTTGCTATAGTAAGTCTTAAGCCTTCTTTGCCTTTTTCATCCATAGGTAATATAAGTTGCACACTACCTTTTCCAAATGTTTTTTCGCCTATGATAATAGCACGTTTGAAATCTTGTAAAGCTCCGCTTACAATCTCACTTGCACTCGCACTACCACCATTTACAAGCACTACTAAAGGTGCGTTGGTGATTTTTTTACTAGGATTTGCTTTAAATTCTACATTCTCATTTTCTATTTTTCCTTTTTGTGAGACAATGACTCCTTTATCTACAAAAAGATTTACTAAGCCTACAGCTTGATTTAAAATACCACCTGGGTTGGTTCTAAGATCTAGTATAATTCCTTTTACATTAGAATGTTTTTTGATAGCTTTACTAGCTTCATCTGCGACATTTTTATCAAAATTAGTCACTCTTAAATAAAGCAAGTTTTCATTTTCGATTAATTTTGTATAAACGCTATCTACTTTTATAATATCTCTTTTTAAATTGACATCAAATGGTTTTGCATCGCCTTTTCTATAGATAGTTAGAGTGACCTTTGTCTTGGGTTCTCCGCGCATTTTAGAAACAGCTTCATTTAAAGTCATACCTAAGGTTGATTCGTTATTAATTCTTAAGATAATATCATCAGTTTTAATGCCTGCTTTATCTGCTGGACTTCCTTCTATAGGAGCTACAACGCTAATTGCTCCATCTTTTTGCGTAATAGTAAAGCCAAGTCCACCAAATTCTCCATTAGTTTGCTCTTTAAGTTCTTTATAACCTTTTTCATCTAAGAAAGAAGAATGAGCATCTAAATTTGTTAGTAAGCCTGCTATGGATTTATCAACCAAATCTGTATAATTAACATCATCAACATAGTATTGTTCTATGATGGACATGGTTCTTGTGAGTTTAGATAAAGCTTCTATTTTCTTTTCTGCTTCACTAGGAGCGGGGTTTTTAGCTTGTAAATTAGTAAAAATAAAAGAAGCGGCTACTAAACTACAAATGCTAGCTGCGATAATAAGATTTCTTTTTGTCTTCAAAGGAAAAACTCCAAAATAAATATGAATTTATAAAATAATTATCTAATTTTAGTTATTTTTGCTTAAAAAATCGTAAATAAAGTAAATATTTTTATTATATTAGTGTGTTTATATAAAAAATTATTTATAAATATAACTAAATAAACTTGACAATAATAGACTAAAGTTATATAATACATCTCATATAAAAGTAAAAAAGGAGTAAAAATGGCAAATATACAAGATTTTTTAACAGATTCTATGCTTTCAAATATAGAAAGTGCGATTTCTTTGGCCATTCATTCTAAGAATAGTGAAATAAAACCTTTGCATTTATTATGGGCTTTAAGTGTTGATAGTTCAAGCTTGCTAAATCAAGTTTTTAATAAACTAAATGTTTCTAAAGAGGCATTTGAGCTAGAAGTAAAAAGTAAAATTTCATCTTTTCCTACTAGCTCAAATGTAAATAAAGATAATATTAAATTTTCAAATGAATTTATTAATTCTTTAGAAAAAGCAAAAGGCTTGGCTTTAGAAAACAAAGATAGCTATTTGGCTGTGGATATGTGGCTTGTCTCAGAAAGTACGAGCGGGGTTATTAAAGAACTTTTATCTAAATTTGTAGATTTAAATGAATTTAAAAAAGAATTAGAATTTATTAGAGCTGGAGCTAAAATAGAAACCAAAACAAGCGATGAAACGCTTGATTCTTTGTCTAAATTTGGTATTGATTTGACTATGAAAGCTAAAAACAATGAACTTGATCCTGTCATAGGCAGGGAAGAAGAAATTCAAAGATTAATGCAAATTTTAATCAGAAAAACTAAAAATAATCCTATTTTATTAGGTGAGCCAGGGGTAGGAAAAACTGCTGTAGTAGAAGCTTTAGCACAAAGAATAGTAAAAAAAGATGTTCCTACTTCATTGCAAAATAAAAAAGTCATAGCCTTGGATATGAGTGCTTTAATAGCAGGAGCAAAATACAGAGGTGAATTTGAAGATAGATTAAAAGCTGTTGTAAATGAAGTAATAAAACACAAAAATATAATTTTATTTATAGATGAAATTCACACCATTGTAGGTGCAGGTGCAAATGAAGGAAGTATGGATGCGGCAAATATTTTAAAACCTGCTTTAGCAAGAGGTGAGCTTCATACTATAGGCGCTACAACCTTAAAAGAATATAGAAAATATTTTGAAAAAGATGCGGCTTTGCAAAGAAGATTTCAACCTGTAAATGTAGCTGAACCTAGCGTGAATGAAGCTTTAGCAATGTTAAGAGGTATAAAAGAGAAATTAGAAATTCATCATAATGTAACTATTAATGATAGTGCATTGGTAGCAGCTGCAAAACTATCTAAGCGTTATATAGCTAATAGATTTTTACCTGATAAGGCGATTGATTTAATTGATGAGGCCGCAGCAGAATTAAAAATGCAAATAGAAAGTGAGCCAAATTCTTTAAGAAAGGTTAGAAAACAAATTGAAAGCTTAGAAGTAGAAAATGAAGCTTTAAAAATGGAAGAAAATGAAATTAATGAAAAAAGATTAGAAGAGATTAAAAAAGAATTAGCAAATTTAAAAGAAGAGCAAATCAAACTTAATGCTAAATTTGAAAATGAAAAAGCAGTATTTAATGGCATAAGTGCAAAGAAAAAAGAAATCGATACTTTAAAAAATGAAGCTATTTTAGCTAAAAATAAAGGAGATTTCCAAAAGGCTGCTGAAATAGAATATGGCAAAATTTTAGAGTGCGAAAAAGAGGTATTAAATTTAGAGGAAAAATGGAAACAAATGACCCAAAAAGGAGTTTTACTTAAAAACCAAGTAGATGAGGATTTAGTAGCTAGTATTTTAAGTAAATGGACGGGTATTAGCGTGCAAAAAATGCTTACTTCTGAAAAGCAAAAATATTTACACATTCAAGAGTATTTACAAGAAAGCGTCATAGGGCAAGATGAGGCTTTAAGTGCCTTGGCTAAAGCTATTAAGCGTAATAAAGCAGGGCTAAATCAAGCAACTAAGCCTATAGGAAGCTTTTTGTTTTTAGGGCCAACTGGAGTAGGTAAGACAGAAAGTGCTAAAGCTTTGGCTAAATTTTTATTTGATGATGAAAAAGCTATGGTGCGTTTTGATATGAGTGAATTTATGGAAAAACATAGCGTATCAAGACTTTTAGGTGCACCTCCAGGGTATATAGGGCATGAAGAAGGCGGGGAACTAACCGAAGCTGTTAGAAGAAAGCCTTATAGTGTGATTTTATTTGATGAAGTAGAAAAAGCTCATAAGGATGTATTTAATATACTTTTGGGAATTTTAGATGATGGTAGGGCTACAGATAGTAAAGGTGTAACGGTTGATTTTACTAATACTATCATTATCTTAACTTCTAATATAGGTGCAAATTTTATCATGGAGCTAAAGGGCGAAGAAAGAGAAAAAGCTATTAAAGAAGCTCTTAGAAGCTTTTTTAGACCTGAGTTTTTAAATCGTTTGGATGATATTATTACTTTTAATCCTTTGGGAGAAAGTGAAGCTGAAAAAATAGTTAAATTGCTTTTTAATACCTTGCAAAAAAGTCTTGAAAATAGAGGTATTAAAGCAAGCTTGAGCGATAATGCTGCTAGGTTAATAGCAAAGGTTGGTTTTGATGTTGATTTTGGTGCAAGACCATTAAAAAGAGCTTTATATGACATGGTAGAAGATAAATTAAGTGATATGATATTATCTGATGAATTAAATGAAAATGATGAGATTATTATAGATTCTAAAGATGATGAGATTGTCATCATTAAACAATAAGCAAGTGCAATACTTGCTTATTTTAGAGTAAAATTATCCTATTAACATTAAATTGTAAATACTTCGTATATTTGTTTAAAAAAATATTATTTTTTATCTATTCTTAACAATAAATGTTTTAAAATCTTTAATGATATTTCTATATTTAAGGAACAACAAATGAGTGATTTAGATATTTTTAATCGCCGTTTAGACGCATTAGAAAAACTTCCTCTTTTGAAAAATGAGATTTCTATCTCTAAAGTCTTAGAACAATCAGGTTTTTCAAGAAGAGATTTTATGAAATGGGCTAGTGCAATGACTGCATTTTTAGCACTACCTGCTAGTTTTACTCCAGTAGTTGCAAGAGCTGCTGAGCTTAGTGATAGACTTCCAGTGATTTGGCTTCATATGGCTGAATGTACAGGATGTTCTGAGAGTTTATTAAGAAGTGATGCTCCTACTATTGATAGTTTAATTTTTGATCATATTTCTTTAGAATATCATGAAACTATAATGGGTGCAGCAGGTTGGCAGGCTGAGCATAATCTTGAAGCTGCTATGGAAAAATATAAAGGTAGATATATTTTAATGGTAGAAGGTGGTATACCAACAGGTGCTACAGAAAACTTTTTAACCATAGGACCACACGGTAAAACAGGCAAGCAAATAGCAGTTCAAGCTTGTGATAATGCTTTGGCTATTTTTGCTATAGGCACCTGTTCAGCTTTTGGTGGTATTCAAGCTGCTAGACCTAATCCAAGTAATGCTGTGAGTTTAAGTAAAGTTACAAATAAAACAGTTATTAACGTTCCAGGTTGTCCTCCAAGCGAGAAAAACATTATAGGTAATGTGATTCATTATATATTGTATCAAACATTGCCAGCGCTTGATGCTTATAATAGACCAAAATGGGCTTATGGATTAAGAATTCATGATCTTTGTGAAAGAAGAGGACGCTTTGATGCGGGTGAATTTGTGCAACAATTTGGTGATGAAGGGGCAAAAAAGGGATATTGTCTTTATAAGGTAGGTTGTAAAGGACCTTATACTTTTAATAATTGCTCAAGAGAAAGATTTAATCAACATACTTCATGGCCAATCCAAGCTGGACATGGTTGTATAGGTTGTTCTGAACCAGATTTTTGGGATACTATGGGGCCTTTTGAAGAAGTGATGGCAGGAAGATTATTTGATACTGTTTATGGTTTGGGTGCTGATAGTATTTCAGATAAAATTGGTATAGGTGTGCTTTGTGTAACAGGTGTTGCTGTTGCTGCGCATGCTGTGATTGCTTCATTAGAAAAGAATAAGGATTAAGAATGTCAAAAAGAATTATTATAGATCCACTTACTAGAATAGAAGGACACTTAAGAGTTGAAGTGGTGGTTGATGAAAATAATGTCATTAAAGAAGCATATTCAGGATCAACTCTATGGAGAGGTTTGGAAACTATTGTAAAAGGTCGTGATCCAAGAGATGCAGGCTTTTTAACTCAAAGAATTTGCGGTGTTTGTACTTTTTCACACTATAGAGCAGGGATTATTGCGGTAGAAAATGCTTTAGGTATTA
Source organism: Campylobacter sp. LMG 7929 (assembly GCF_024723595.1). Taxonomy (NCBI): domain Bacteria; kingdom Pseudomonadati; phylum Campylobacterota; class Epsilonproteobacteria; order Campylobacterales; family Campylobacteraceae; genus Campylobacter; species Campylobacter sp. LMG 7929. The sequence continues at coordinate 35,625 of NZ_JANQCY010000003.1, forward strand.
CCCCACCATTAAATGCTGTTTTAACTAGAACTTTAATGAATGCAGCTTTATACATGCATGATCATGTGGTGCATTTTTATCAACTTCATGGGCTTGATTTTGTTGATGTTGTAAGTGCTTTAAGTGCTGATGTAAAAAAAGCAAGTGATGAAGCGTTTAAATACACCGATATGCCTTATGCAACAGGTGCAGATAAACTTTTAGAAGTACAGCAAAGACTAAAAACCTTTGTAGATAAAGGAAATCTTGGACCATTTGCAAATGCTTATTATGGACACGCAACTTATCGCTTTACTCCTGAGCAAAACCTTATTGCGCTTTCACATTATTTAGAATGTTTAAGAATTCAAAGAACAATAGCTCAAGCTATGGCGATTTTTGGTGCTAAAAATCCTCATCCACAAAGCTTAACAGTAGGTGGTGTGACTTGTGTTATGGATCTTTTAAACCCATCAAGAATGGCTGAATATATGACTAAATTCCAAGAAGTAGCTGATTTTATTAATCGTGCTTATTATCCAGATATCATAATGGCTGCAAAAGCTTATTCTAAAGAAGCAAGTGTGTTAAATGATGTAGGGGTAAATAATTTCTACACCGAAAAAGAATTCCAAGTTTCTAGCGATGAGTGGCTGTTTGAAGGTGGTATTATTAGAAATGGTGATTTGAGTAAGGTTGAAGAAGTAGATGAAGCTAAAATCACTGAAGAAGCTACAAGATCATGGTATGCAGATAATGAAGCTTTACATCCTTATGATGGCAAAACTAATCCAAACTATACAGGCTTAATTGATGGTGAAAGCATTGATGATAAAGGTAATATAGTTCATAGTAAGGTATTTGATACTAAAGGTAAATACAGCTGGATTAAAGCTCCAAGATATGAAAATTTACCTATGCAAGTTGGACCATTAGCAAATATTTTAGTAAATTATGCTAAGGGTAATAAAATCGTAGTAGAAGCGGTTGATTCATTCTTAAAAGCTACGAATTTACCAGTTAAAGCACTTATGAGTACTTTAGGAAGAACGGGTGCTAGAGCGATTGAAGCTAAAATCATTGCTGATCATGGTTTAAAAGCATTTAATTCTTTGGTTGAAAATTTAAAAACAGATGAAAGCACTTGTGCTACTTATGTAATTGATAAAAACAAAGAATACAAAGGTAGATTTATGGGAAGTGCGCCTCGTGGTGCGTTGAGTCATTGGTGTAGAATTAAAAATGGTGTAATTGAAAATTGGCAAGCAGTAGTACCTTCTACTTGGAATGCAAGTCCAAAAGACGCAAATGGAGTAGGTGGTAGCTATGAGCAATGTCTTATCGGTATGAAACTAGCTGATGTTAAACAGCCTTTAGAGGTAATAAGAGCTATTCACTCTTATGATCCTTGTATAGCATGTGCTGTGCATGTAATGGATACTAAAGGCAATAATCTTAGCGAGTATAAAGTTAATGTAAATTTATAAGGAAAGGACTTTAGTATGGATTCTAAACATTCCTTAAAATCAAATAGAAAGGCTGAATACGAATTTAGTATTGGCCTTCGTTTTACACATTGGTTAAGAGCAGTTGCGATCGTGATTTTAGTAGGGACTGGATATTATATTTCTTATGTGTTTCAATCTCCATCTATTTCATCTGAACCAACTTTATTTATGCAGGCAAAATACCGTATGGTACACCAAATTTTTGGATTTATCTTAATAGCTTGTGTGATTTTTAAAACATATTTGTTCTTTTTTGATTCAAAAAGTGATGGTGAGAGAAAAAGCATAAAAGATATTTTTAATGTAAAATTATGGATAGAGCAGATTAAATTTTACATTTTCTTAGGAAAGCACCCGCATTTGCAAGGTGTATATAATCCTTTGCAATTTGTAACTTATTTTTTCTTTTATCTTGTTATGTTTGGACTTATCTTAACAGGATTAATCCTTTATATGCATGTATATCATGAAGGCTTGGGTGGATTTTTATATAACATCTTAAGACCTATTGAAGTAATGTTAGGTGGATTGGCCGATGTTAGAACCTACCATAGAATTTTAATGTGGATTGTGTTGATTTTTGTTCCAGTGCATATTTATATGGCTGTGTTTAACTCAGTTAAAGGTAAAGATGGTGCTTTAGATGCTATCTTTAGTGGTTATAAATTTGTAAGAGAAAATCATTGAAACTTCTAATCTTAGGTATTGGTAATATTATGTTTGCAGATGAGGGCTTAGGCGTTCATCTTTGCAAACTTTTAGAAAAAAATTATAAGTTTTATCACGAAAAAGACTCAGTAAGCTTTGTAGATGGTGGAACTTTGGCTTTACAACTTAGTTATATTATAGCTGAATATGATGAAATGGTTGTGATTGATTGTATTGCAGCAGATGATGCTAAGATCGGAGATATTTTTTTCTTTCCTTATGATGCAATGCCCAAAAAAGTTAATTGGAGTGGTAGTGCACATGAGGTTGAAATGCTTCAAACTTTACAATACATGGAGCTTATGGGAGATTTGCCTAAAACTCAAATTTTAGCCTGTGTGCCAAAGCGCATAGAACCATTGAGTTTTAAACTTTCAAAAGAAGTCTTGAGTGCTTTAGAAAAAATGGAGAAAATTTTACTTACTTTTTTAGAGAAAAAAGGCTTTACTTATGAGAGAGTTGCTAATTATAATATACAAGAGCTTGCTCTAAATTCTTATAAAAGCTAAGCAAAAGCTTAGCTTAATTTTTAATCATCAAATTTTTGTCCTAAGAAATTTCCATTTACATCAGTATAAATTTCCATCATATTATTTAGTTTAAATTTATAACCTTGAATTTCTTTTTCAACTTTAATTATACTTGCATTTGGGTGCATTTTCTTAATCGTTGTTAAAACATTTGGACTTAAAAAAGAAGTATCAATTGGTCTGTATTTTGCATCAATTTCTTTCCAATCTCCATTGATAAAAAACTCAAGTTCAGTTCCATTGTCTAAATAAACATCAAAACTATCAATATCTTGTTTAACTAAAGCTATGTTTGAGCCTGTAAAATGTTTTTGTATAAAATTTTTAGAATTTGCCGGTAAAGCATTTACACCTACAACCATATCTCTTGCAAAAACACAACTTGCTAGAGTTAATGCCACTAAAGCTATTTTTAATTTCATTTTTTATCCTTTAAATTGAATTATTTGTGAAATCATATAAATATTGAGTGAATTTTGTGTGAACTTTGTTTTTTTAAAATAAATAGCAAGTATTTAATTGTATAATGATAAAAAAGTTTTAAAAGGATAAATAATGTATAGGTTTGCACCATCGCCTACTGGAGATATGCATATTGGAAATTTAAGAGCAGCTTTGTTTAATTATATTAAAGCAAGACAAGAAAATACAGATTTTATTTTGCGTATTGAAGATACGGATAATGCTAGAAATATTGCTGGAAAAGAAGAGGAAATAAAAGCTATTTTAAAAGAATTTGGTATAACTTGGCAGCATTATTATGTACAAAGTGAGAATTTGAAATTTCATCGTCAAATGGCTTTAAAGCTAGTAAGTGAAAAAAAAGCTTTTGCTTGTTTTTGTACTGAGGATGAGTTAGCTCATAAAAAAGAATTAGCTAAAAGTAAAAATCAAGCATATAGATATGATGGTACTTGTGAAAAATTAGCAGATATTGATGTGTTAAATTGCGAAAAACCTTTTGTAATCCGTCTTAAAAAACCTCAATCTCAAATGAAATTTACTGATTATATTAAAGGTGAGATTAGTTTTAATCCTGAAGATATTGATAGTTTTGTGATTATGAGAGCAGATAAAACCCCAACTTATAATTTTGCTTGTGCGGTTGATGATATGCTAGAAGGTGTTACTTGTATTATAAGGGGAGAAGATCATGTTTCAAATACTCCTAAGCAAGAGCATATTAGAGCAAGTTTGGGTTATGATAAAAGCATGACTTATGCACATTTACCTATCATTTTAAATGAAGAAGGTGTTAAAATGAGCAAAAGAGAGGCTCATTCTAGTGTAAAATGGATGCTTGATAATGGATATTTAGCAAGTGCTATTGCAAATTATTTAATCCTTTTAGGCAATAAAACTCCAAAAGAGATTTTTACTTTAGAAGAAGCTATAGAATGGTTTGATTTGAAAAAAGTTTCAAAATCTCCTGCTAGATTTGACACTAAGCGCTTGATGCAAATTAACCGTGAGCATATAAAAATGCTTGATAATGATAAATTAAATTCTTTGTTAAATTTAGGCAAAGATGTAGCAGAGCTTGCAAAATTTTATACTCAAGAGGCTAGCACGCTAAATGAGATAAAAGAAAAAATACAAGCTATTTTTGCAGTTAAAAATTATAATGAATTTGAAAATGAGTGTAAGTTGATTAAAGAGATTTTAAAAGATTTGGATTTACCTCAAGAATATGATGAGTTCAAAAAGATTTTAATGGAAAAAACAAATTTAAAAGGTAAAAATTTCTTTATGCCTTTGCGTTTAGTATTAACAGGGACTACTCACGGACCTGAAATGAGTGAAATTTATACTTTAATCAAGCCTTTTATTAAAGAAATTATAAAGGAGTAAAATGGGAGTTGGAACAAGTTTGATTGTGTCTTTGGTGCAAATTTTTTCTTTAGTGATTGAAATTTATGTATGGATTATAATTATTGCTGCTTTAATTTCTTGGGTAAGGCCTGATCCATATAATCCTATAGTACAAATTTTATATCGTTTAACTAATCCTGCTTATGCTTTTGTAAGAAGATTTATCCCTACTACTATAGGAAGTATTGATTTAACACCTTTGATTATTATTTTAGGGCTTAAATTTATACAAATATTTTTATCAAATTTAATTTTAGGAAGTTTATAAGTGTTGAAAAAAAGTGTGGTATTACTCTTAGCTGGAGTAGTTTTTGCAAATAGTGCTATGTATTCTTATAAAGAATTAGAGCAAAAACCAAATTCTTTAGCTAAGGATTATTATTTATATCGTTTATTAGAAAAAAATGAATTTAAAAAAGAAGAAGTTGAGGGTTTAAAAGAACATATTTATCGTTATGCAGGGCGTATTAAAAATGCTATTGAAACGATCATTCCGCCTTTGGGATATAATAAAAAATATGAAGCTTGTTATAAATTTAATGCGCAAAATATCTTAGATGCTAATGCTACTTGTCAGCTTATAAGATTAAACAGTTTAACTTTTATACAAGATCTTAATACTTCAACGCGTAATGAGATGAAAAAAATTATTCCACAAGATAATCCAAATTTAGTAAAGCTTTTAGAAGCTTTTAATGCTAAAGATCCTCTAAGTTATACGGTTTTAAATTATGATAGTGCAAATTTTTATAAAATTTATGGCTTTTTAAAAGATAAAAAGGATTTTTTCTTAGAAAAAGATTTTGTTGATGAGTTAGTAAAAGAAAAAGAATTTACAAATTTTGTAAAAGAAATTATCATTAAGAAAAAAAGTCCATTGATAAGAAAATCTTTGGTCAATGTGGATGCAAATTTAACTTTTCAAGATAATGCTTTTTATCTGGGAGTGAATGCTATTTTAGAAAATGACGATAAAAAAGCACTGGAATTTTTCCAAGTAGCAAAAGATACTTTTAAAAGCAAGCCTTTAGTAGATAATGCAAATTTTTGGATTTATTTAATCACTCAAGATAAAAAGTATCTTGATGAGCTTGCTCAAAGTGATTCTTTAAATATTTATAGTCTTTATGCAAGAGAGTTAAAAGGCTTGCCTTTGCCTAAAATAGAAAAATTAAAGCCAAAAAAACAAAAAAATGACTTTGATATGAAAGATCCTTTTGCTTGGCAAAAACTTGCAAAAGAAATTGCAAAAGGTGCTCCTAATGAGCTAGAAAAGCTTGCAAAAGATTTTTATACTAAAGAAAATATCGCTATTTATGCTTATATTAAAGAAAGAGCTGAGGGTTTTAAAAAACATTATTTTATTATGCCTTATTTTGAGTATTTAAAAGATTATTCTACACAAAGAAAGGCTATGATTTTAGCTTTAGCTAGACAAGAAAGCCGTTTTATCCCAACAGCTATTTCAACCTCTTATGCTTTAGGTATTATGCAATTTATTCCATTTTTAGCTAATCATATAGGCAATAAAGAATTGCAAATTCCAAATTTTGACCAAGATATGCTTTTTGACCCAAAAACAGCTTATACTTTTGCAAATCATCATTTAGATTATTTAGAATCTAAGCTTAATTCTCCGGTATTTGTGGCTTATGCTTATAATGGAGGTATAGGATTTACCACTAGAATGCTCAAAAGAGAAGATATGTTTAGAGCAGGAAAGTACGAGCCATTTTTATCTATGGAGCTTGTTCCTTATGCAGAAAGTAGGGTGTATGCTAAAAAGGTTTTAGCTAATTATATTGTGTATTTGCATCTTCTGAACGATAATACACCGATTTCGAAATTTTTTGAAACTTTAACTCAAAACACTGATTCTCAAAACACAAATCAAGTTTTAAAATAGGTTTTTGTACCAACTCATCAAGGGTGATTTTGTAATAACTTGCATAATCACTTTTGATGATATATTTAAACAACTCATCATTTTGATCTAAGGCTTTTAAGTTAGTTTTTTCTCCATCTATGAGTATTGAAATTTGTTCTTGTTTGATATTGATATTTGGTAAAAAACTAAGCACAAAAACTTCTTTTTGGCTTTTTTCATCTAATACAGGATTTAGATAACTTAACAAAGCTACTACTCTATTATCTTTATAATTAAAATTGATTTTTTGTGCATACATAAGAGTTTGACTTTTTAAATCGATTTCACTTTGTTTTTGGGTTTTATTTGAGCATGCAGTAAAAATAAGTGTTAAAAAAATAATCATATAAATTTTTTTCATATTTTATTCCTAATTTTTTTATAATTATAAGCTTTTAACTTTTAAAAAGATATAATTTTGTTTATTTTCTTTGATTTAAGGAAGTTATGAAAAGATTAGCAATGGCTTTTAGTGGGCCTTCCAATTCAGGTAAAACAACTTTAATAACCCAAGTTGCTAAATATTTTATGGAACAAAATTATAAAGTATGTATTATAAAACATGATCCAAAAGATAAAGCAAGTTTTGATATAGCAAAAAAAGATAGTTTTAAATTTTTTCAAAGTGGTGCTGATGTAATGGTTTTAAGCCCTACAAGAACAACTTTATTTACACATTCTCTAAGTACTTTAGATGAAGCTATTTTCAAACTAGGGGAATTTGATTTTTTATTTATAGAGGGCTTAAAAACCTTAGATATGCCAAGAATTAGTGTTTTTTGCAAAGAAGTAGATGAGAGCTATTTTGCTTATTCTAAGGCTATTGCAAGCTATGAGAAAATCGAAAATAAAAATTTAACTTGGCTTTATTTGGATGATTTAGAAAGTATTTGTGATTTTATATTAAAAAATTCAAAAAAAGTATAGGGGTAAAATATGCAAGAATTAATTAACGATATGCAAAAAGCAGTGATTGAAATTTCAAAAGAACTTAGATATTTAAAAGATTTTGATTATACTACTTCTCAAAATGCTACTGGAGATAATCAATTAAAACTCGATGTAAAAAGTGATGAGATCATCACTAGAATTTTAAAGCAAAGCAAAGGTATAAAAAGCTTAATTAGTGAAGAAAAACAAGAGCAATTATTAATCAATGAAAATGAAAAATACATTGTTGCTTATGATCCTTTAGATGGCTCATCTTTGGTAGATGTGAATTTTGCTATAGGTTCTATTTTTGCTATTTATGAGCAAAAGGCTAGTACAAAAAATCTAAAAGCGGCAGTTTATGCTATTTATGGTGTGCGTTTAGAGCTTATAGTATGCATAGATACTCCTAAGCTTTATAGGTTAAATGAAAATGATGAATTTGTTTTTGTTAAGGATTTAAAATTAAATGAAAAAGGCAAATTAAATGCAAGTGGTGGGACACAAAAAAATTGGTCAAATACTCATAGAGCTTTTATAAAATCTTTATTTGATGAAGGATATCGCTTAAGATATTCAGGTGCTATGGTAAGTGATTTACACCAAATTTTACTCAAAGGTGGAGGATTATTTTCATATCCTGCAACAAGTGATGCACCAAATGGAAAATTAAGAGCATATTTTGAGGTATTTCCTTTTGCTTTTATTTTTGAAAAAGCAGGAGGGCTTTCTACTAATGGAGAAAATAACTCTTTACTTGATTTAGAATTTGAAAAAATCCATGCAAGTACACCATGCTTTTTGGGCTCAAAATATGAAATTGAAAAACTAAAACAAGCTTATAAAGGGCTTTAATGACTGAAGTTAAAGATGAATTTGAACTAGCTTTAGAAGTTAAAAAAAACGAACTTCAAGCTTGTCAAAATGATAAAAACTTAAAATCTTGTTTACCTTGCTCTATGATTTTTGAGTGCTCTTTAAGAAAAGAGTATATTGATGCAGTTTATAAGAGTATGTCTAAAGGTAAAGAAGGTGGATTTGATTTTTAATTAAAGGTTTAAAATGCGTTATATTACTACTCCGATATATTATGTAAACGATGTGGCTCATATTGGTCATGCTTACACTACGATTATAGCAGATACTTTGGCTAGATTTTATCGCTTGCAAGGAGAAAAAACATTCTTTTTAACAGGTACAGATGAACATGGCCAAAAGATAGAGCAAGCTGCTAGTGCTAGAAATTTTACCCCTAAAGAATATGCAGATGAAATTAGTGCTAAATTTAAAAAACTTTGGGATGAGTTTGAGATTTCTTATGATTATTTCATTAGAACTACAGATGAAAATCACAAATTAAGCGTACAAAAAGCATTTAAAAAAATGTTTGATAAAGGTGATATTTATAAAGGAACTTATGAAGGCTTTTATTGTGTTTCTTGTGAGAGCTATTTTACCCAAACTCAGCTTGTAAATGAGTGTCATTGTCCAGATTGTGGTAAAAAAACACAGCTTTTAAAAGAAGAAAGTTATTTTTTCAAGCTTTCTAAATATCAAGATCAAATTCTTAAATGGTATAAAGAAAAAGAGCCGATTTTACCTAAAAATAAGGCCAATGAATTAATCCACTTTGTAGAAGGTGGTTTAAAAGATCTTTCTATTACAAGAACGAGTTTTGAATGGGGTATAAAGCTTCCAAAAGAACTAAATGATGAAAAACATGTGGTATATGTTTGGCTTGATGCTTTGATGAATTATGTGAGTGCTTTGGGTTATGGACTTGATGATAAAAATATGGATCTATGGCCTGCTCATATTCATTTTGTAGGTAAAGATATCTTGCGTTTTCATGCGGTGTATTGGCCTGCGTTTTTGATGAGTTTAGAACTCCCTTTGCCTAAATTTGTAGCAGCGCATGGCTGGTGGACTAAAGATGGTGAAAAAATGAGCAAATCTAAAGGCAATGTAGTAGCACCTAAAGAAGTAGCAGATACTTTTGGTTTAGAAGCTTTTAGATATTTTTTACTCAGAGAAGTTCCTTTTGGCAATGATGGGGATTTTTCACAAAAAGCATTAATCACTAGAATCAATGCAGAATTAAGCAATGAGCTTGGAAATTTATTAAACAGAATTATCGGTATGAGTGCTAAGTATTCTCAAAATATTATTGATTGTAAAGATGTGAATTTGTATTTTAATCAAGAATTAAATGAATGTAAAGAGTATTTAGATAATGCAATCAATGCTTTAGAAAATATCCAGCCAAATCGCTATTTAGAAGAGCTTTTTAAGGCTTTATCTTTAGCAAATTTAAGTATTAGTAGGTATGAGCCTTGGAATTTAATTAAAAATGATCAAATGCAAAAAGCTAATGCCTTAGTAGCTTTATGTGCTAATATTTTAACAAAAGTTACTATTTTACTTTCAGCTGCTATGCCAAAAACAGCTTTAAAAATCGCCAAAGCTTTAAATTTTGAAATTTCAAACGAAAATTACCAAAAATTAATTTTAAACAACCAATTATGCAGTTTAAAATCAAGTGCATGTGAAGCTTTATTTCCAAAAGTTGAATTAACCCAAGAAAACAAAAAAGAAGAAAAAGTAGAAGAGAAGCCAAGTTTAGCTCAAATTAAAATTGATGATTTTAAAAAAATTGAAATTAAAGTAGCACTAGTAAAAGATTGTCAAAATATAGAAGGCAGTGAAAAGCTTTTAAAATTTCAACTTGAACTTGAAAATGGCGAACTAAGACAAGTGCTTTCGGGTATTGCTAAATTTTATAAAGCTAGTGAGTTAATAGGTAAGCAAGTTTGTGTCATTACCAATCTAAAAAAAGCTAAAATTTTTGGCCATGAAAGCCAAGGTATGATTTTAAGTGCAGAAAAAAATGGTAAATTAGTTTTAATTAGTCCACAAAGCTTTATCGAAAATGGAGCTTTAATAGGCTAGATGAATATTTCTAATTTTATTGAGCTTGTTAATGCTCAAGTTTTAAACTATGGAGCAACTTCTAGTGTTTATGATTTTAGTATAGATTTAAACAAAGTCAAACAAGCAAGTGTATTTTTTGCTAAGAATAATGAACAAGCTAGTTTTGCTATAAAACTTGGAGCTTATGTTATAGTAAGCGAGGAGAAATTAAATCTTGAAGATAAAGATGTGTTTTATCTTCAAGTTGATGATCTTGAAGAAGCTATTTTTAGGCTTTTTAGATTTTTATGTGAAGAAAAATCTTATGAATTTATATATTGCAATCATGTAGAATTAAAATTTGCAAAAGCCTTTAATTTTAAAGTCTTAAATTCAAATATTTTATTAGATTTTGATCTTTTAAAAAATTCTAAAGAAAAAACTTTCTTTTGTTCTGATGATGAAAAATTTATTTTAAAATTAAAATCAAATTTTCATACCTTAAAAGCTTGTAAATATGAAATTTTAGGCTCAAAATCTTTATTTCAAACGAGTTTGCTTTGTAAAAATTTGTATTTTAAAGATTTAAAATTTGCATTTTTTTATGCAGATATTTTTGCTAGTTTTATTGAATTTATAGAAAGTCAAAAATTACCCTTTAGTTTTAATGATAAAAAATTAGAACTTTTTAAAGCCTATTTTTTAAACTCAAAAAATGAAATTTGTGCTTTTGGATGTAGCTCTAGGGTGATTTTACTCGTGGAAAATGATGAGGATTTTGACTTTATAGCACAAAAACTTCAAGACACTAAGGGTTTTAAAACTGCATTAAAAAATTCTTTATTTTGTGATTTTTCTTATACAAATTTAAAAGAATTAAAAAATTTTATTGACTTTAGATATTGCTTGATAAAAGAAAACATAGAAGACTTTTTAGAATGTTTTTTTGTCTATGAAAAAAATATTAATTTATTTGATTAAAAAAATATATACTTTAAAAAGCTATATTTCTAATTTTATTTTATTAATTTAAAGGAAAAAATATGAAAAAATTTTTATTTTTAAGTTTATTTGCTGCAGCTGCATTGAATGCTGAAATTTTAGTTTATGGCCCAGGCGGTCCAGCTCCTGTTTTAAAAGAACTTGCTAAACAATTTGAAGCAAAAAGCGGAGAAAAAGTTATCGTTAATGCAGGGCCAACACCTAAATGGATCAAACAAGCTAAAATGGATGCTGATATCATTTATTCTGGTAACACATCTATGATGGATGGATTTGTTAAAGCTATGTCAAAACAAATCAAAATACAAGATGTTCAAGTTTTAAATGCTAGAGGTTCAGGTGTGATAGTAAGAGCTAATAACCCTAAAAAAATTAAAAAATTTGAAGACCTTTTAAAAGATGGTGTTAATGTTATGGTGGTTGATGGAGCAGGGCAGGTTGGCTTGTATGAAGATATGGCTTTAAAAACAGGAAAAATCGAAAACCTAGAAAAACTTAGAAAAAACATCAAAGTGTATGCTAAGAATTCAAAAGCAGCAGTTGATGAGTGGAAAAATAATCCAAATATCGATGCTTTAATCATTTGGACACATTGGATTAAAGCAGTTGGTGAGAAAGAAAATAAATTTATAAAAGCAGATAAAAACTCAATTATTTATAGAGCTGCTGAAATAGTACCAACACAAAAAGGTTTAAAAAATCCAAAAGTAGCTGAATTTATAGAATTTACACAAAGCAAAGAAGCGCAAAAAGTATGGGAAAAAGAAGGTTGGTTAGCTAAGTAAATTAAGTTAAAGCATTTTACTTTAATGTAAAATGCTTTTTAAATTATTTTTCGTTAATTTCTGCTTCTATATTTATTTGCACTTCATCACTAAGTGTCAAGCTAGAGGTATCTGGAGCAAATTTAAAATCACTTCTTTTAATTTGTCCTTGTAAAGTAAATCCTGCCTTTTCTTTACCACTATCTGTTTTAATAACCCCACCAATTTCAGTATCTAAAACAATATCTTTACTTACACCAGCAATATTTAAAGAGCCATACATCTTACCTTTTTCATTAGAAATTTTTTCATATTTGCTCATAGTAAAAGTGATGTTTGGGTGAGTTTTTGCTTTGAAAAAATCATCTTGTTGTAAATGAGCATCTCTTGCTTTATTTTCAGTATTTATAGAAGCAACTTTTACATTTGCTTGAAGTTTATTAAATTCAAATTTAGTACTATCAAAATCAACCACTGCATTATAGTCTTTAAAATTTCCATTTACATTGCTAATTTGTAAATGCTTGATTTTAAAAGCTACATTTGTATGAGCTTTATCTAGAATAAATTCTTTACTTAAGGCATTGCTTGCTAAAATTGAAGCAGCTAAAAATGAACCAAGTAGTATTTTTTTCATTAATTCTCCTTTTTTAATTTGTAAAATCTATTATACAAACAAAAATAAAATGAAAGTAAATTTTAAATGTATTCTATAAAATCTTTCACATTGGCTTCTTTAAAGCCTTTTAGTCTTAATAAACAACTATCACATTTGCCACAAGCTTTATCTTCTCTTTCATAGCAAGACCAAGTGTATTCTAAGGCTACCTTTTCTTTTAAGGCTAATTCAACTATTTGTCCTTTGCTTAGATGAACTAATGGGGTTTTAATTGTAATATTACAAGTTTTTGTTGTGCCTTCATTGATAAATTCACTTGCTTTTTGTATGAAATTTGCACTACAATCAGGATAACCACTACTATCTTCTTGCACTACTCCTATGAAAATACTTTCGCATTTTTCTTTTTCAGCTATGGCTCCTGCAATAGATAAAAAAATGCCATTTCTAAAAGGAACATAAGTATTTGGAACTTCTTTTTCGTGTAGCTTTTCTTTGGGAATTTCTAAATTTAAATCCGTTAAAGAATTACCACCAATATTTGCTATAAATGAAACATCTAAAATGTATTTTGTTTTTATATTAAGTTTTTCACAAATTCTATTAAAACATTCTCTTTCTTTAAGCATGGTGCGTTGATTGTAATCAAAATGTAAAGCAATAATTTCATATCCTTCTTTTTTGGCTAAATATGCACATAAAGTACTATCCATACCACCACTTATAATACAAAGAGCTTTTTTCATACTTTTCCTTAATTTTGATATAATTTGAAATTATAAAATCAAAAGGATAATAATGATTTTTTGCGAAGAAGAAATAGATATTTCTTTTCTTGAAAAAATTGCTCAAAAAATGAGTGATCAAAATATAGAACTTGTTTTGGTAGATGAAAAAACCATGCATGAAATTAATCTTAACCAAAGAGGAGTAGATAAAACTACAGATGTTTTGTCTTTTCCTTTAGTGCAAAATTGTGAAAATTTGATTGGTAGTATTGTGATAAATTTAGATGAAGTAAGTAAAAAAGCAATGGAATATAAACACAGCAATGAAGAAGAGATGGCATTGCTTTTTATACATGCTATGCTTCATTTGCAAGGTTATGATCATGAGGTAGATCAAGGACAAATGAGACAAAAAGAACAAGAATGGATTGAGTATTTTAAACTACCAAAAAGTTTAATTATAAGAACACAAGAAGGGGATTGAATGATTAAAAAAATAATATTAAATTTAGGTTTATGTGCGAGTTTATATGCATATAATGAAAATACATTTACATTAAATATTTTAGAAGGAAAGGAATTTGATATTCACTTATATAGTTCCATTAAAAGTAACACTAGTTATGGTTTTGTCCAAACAAAACAAAAACAATACAGTTTTTGGGGTAGTGCTAGGAATGATGAATATTATATAGATATAGCATATTTTGGAACTTGCGTTTTAAAAGATATGCATAAAAATAAATTTGATGCTTTATGCAAAATAGATGAAGTAAAAAAAGAATTTAGTTTTTTAGCCAGCAAGACAAATACGATGATTAATCAGCTATCACTTAAAGAACAAAAACAATTAGATGCTAATAAAACTATAGAATTTGACTTTAGTGAGGATATTTTAAAATCAACAAGTAAAAATGAAAAATTAAATAAAATTATTGATGACTTTAATGAGAATTTAGATAAAAATTCATTAAAACAAAAAGCAAAAGAAAGCTTTGAAAAATGGAGTAAAGAAAACATTTCTAGTAATGAGTTTTTTTCTCAAGCTTATATGTTTTACCAAGATGAGCATATTATCTCTTTAGGAAAAAATATTTATGAATATAAAGGTGGTGCTCATGGTATGACTAATTTTTTAAGAAAAACTTATAGTATTGATGATATGAAACTTATAATTATAAAAAATGAGTTAAAAATAGAAAGTGAAGATTTTCAGAATATGATTAAGCAAAAGATTTTAAGTTTATACAGTGAAAATGAATTATTTGATATTAAAGAACTTAAAATGAGTGAAATTTTTGAAGTAAGAAAAGATGGGTTAAATTTTATATGGGAACCTTATGAGATAGCTCCATATTCAACAGGAGCAGTTGAAGTTTTTATAAGTTTTGATGAATTAAAACCTTTTTGGAAGAAAAATTCAAAACTTGCTTATTTGAGTAAAATCAAATAAGCATTTAATCATCAAATTTTTGTCTTAAAATTGTTCCATTATCGTCTATGTAAAGCTTCATTTGATTGTTTAGTTTGATTTTATAATAAGAAATTTTTCTTTCTATTTCTATGATTGCTGTATTAGGGTAGATATTTTTGATGGTATTTTGTATTGTTAAAGGTAAAATCGCATAATTTAACGAGCTGAAATTTTCAGCCTCTTTAAATTCTCCATTAAGTGAAAACTCAATCTCACTTCCATCGCTTAAATAAATCTCATAAGAATAACCATCTTGTTCTACTAGGCCTATTTCTGCATTAAAATAATCTTTGATAAATTGTTTGATATTTACCGGTAAAGAATCAGGTGCTATAACTATACCTGCATTAAGGGTATTTAGAGTGATCAAAAAAGCAAAAGCTAGTTTTTTCATTTTTAACCTTATTTTATTTTTTGACGATATTGTATCTTATTAGTGTGAATTTTATGTGTAAGCTAGAATTTAAATAGCTTTTTGTTATAATTATTAAAAATACAAAGTAGGGTAATGATAGCTTCTTTTCTAATTGCTTTAAATATTGTGATATTTGTCTTTGTGAATTATCTTTATTTTGGATCCTTAAATTTAGATGCTATTTTAGGTTTAAATTTATTTTTCTTTCAAGGATTTTACTGGCAAATTCTAAGCTCAATGTTTATGCATGGAAATTGGCCTCATTTGATTTTAAATATGATAGTGCTTTTTCAATTTGGCTCTATGCTGGAAAAATACTTAAAAAGCTTTAAATTTGCTTTGCTTTATTTAATTGGTGGAATTCTTTGCTCTTTGCTTAGTGCTTTTTATGTGTATTTAAGCTTTGATGGCAGTTTTGTAAATGTAGTGGGTGCAAGTGGCGCTATATGTGTTTTAATGGGGTATTATGCATATTTGGATAAAACCGCCACTAAAGGACTTATCGTAGCTATATTATTAATGAGTTTTGTACCTGTTTTTATGGGTGTAAATATAGCTTGGTATGCACATATTTTTGGCTTTATATGCGGATATCTTTTGGGTAAATTTAAGGTTATAAAATGAAATATATCTATTTTATCCGTCATGCTAAGGCTCAAAAAGAAAACTATGAACAAGATTTACAACGAGAGCTTAGTTCTAGTGGAAAAGATGATTTAAAAACTATGATTTATAGGATTAAAGATTTAGAATTTAAAGCCCAAAGTATCATTTCAAGTCCTGCTAGGCGTTGTATAAAAACAGCGCAAAAACTCTGCAAAAGCTTTTCTTTAAAAGAAAAAGATATCAAGATAGAAAAAAACTTTTATGATGGTAATTTAGAAGATGTATTAAATTTTATAAAAGAATTAAAAGAGAGTAGGGTAGTGCTAATTATGCATAATCCTTTATTGCAAGAACTTTGTGAATATTTAGCTCATATAGATTTAGAAAACTTTCCAACTTCTGCTATTTTATGTATGCAATTTGATATAAAAGAATTTAAAGATATAAAAGAACACAGCGGGGAAGTTTTGTTTTTTGATTATCCTAAAAGTCAAGAAAATAACTAATCTACATTTTTAAACTTCAATTTTATTTAAGTAAAAATACAAACTAAAATTTAGTTGAAATAAAAAATATACATCTTTAGTCTTTCATAGCTACATAAAATAACTTATAATATTTTTCAAAAAATTATACTTATTTTTTTATGGATAAGTTATGTTCACTCAAAAATTAAAATGCTTTAAAATACTATAATATAGGTATTTTAAAATATATTTTACTTATGAAAGAACAGATAAATATAAAAGTTTGAAAATTATAGTTTTCAATACAAAATATATATAATTTCAAGATTTTACTATTTATCATATAATTTTACATATATATTAAGTTTAAGTTAAAATATTTTTATAGACTAAAAAAGCTAAAATGATGAGTAAAAAGGAAAATAAATATAAAAGTTTAGCTTGTATGGAATTTTTGGTTTTATTTGGATTTCTGGATTAATCTTGAAAGCTGTCTTGCTAAAAGTTTGGCACTATTTTCATCTTTGCTAAGTTTTTTCATATTTTCTCTAAATTCATAAAGTCTTTTTTCTTGTGCAAAGTCATTTGAAGTATTATTTTGTTTTGAGGTATTGCTTTGGTTTGCTTGCTTTTGCGCGGTTTTTTTCTTAAAAAACATATTATCACCCTATTTTGTTTTTATAATTATAGCTTGATATTTTTTAAGTAAGATTTTTTTATAATTTTTATATTAATTTTAAAGGAAAAAAAAGTTTGAAAACCATAGGTTTAATAGGTGGAATGAGTTATGAAAGCACACTTAGCTATTATGAAATAATCAATAAATTAACAAATGAAAAATTAGGAAAATTACACAGTGCTAAGATAGTTTTAACTAGCGTTGATTTTGAAGAAATAGAAGAATGTCAACGTAAGAATGATTGGCAAAAAGCAAGTGAAATTTTAACCCAACATGCCCTACTTTTGCAAAAATGCGGAGTTGATTTTATATTAATTTGTACTAATACTATGCATAAATGTTATGAAAATATACAAAAAAACATTCAAATTCCTATCTTACATATAGCTAAAGCTATGCTTTTAGAGCTTCAAGAGCAAAATATAAATAAAGTATTATTGTTAGGGACAAAATACACTATGCAAGAAGATTTTTATAAACAACTTTTAATTAACTCAAAGATCGAAGTTTTTATTCCCAAAAATGATGATATTTTAAAGCTTAATGATATTATTTTTAATGAGCTTTGTAAAGGTATTATAAGTGAAGAATCGAAAAGATATTTGTGTGATTTGATTACTCAATTTCCGGAGGTTCAAGGAGTAATTTTGGGTTGTACTGAACTTGGTTTAATTGTAAAAGAAAGCTCTAAAAAGCTATTTGATAGCGTATATATTCATGCAAAAATGGCTACTTTGAAAGCCTTGGAGAATGAGTGATGAAATATCCTCTAGATTATGAAGAAAATTTTGAAAAATCCTTTTTGTTTTGGCTTTGTAGATATGTGAAATTTAAGCTTAATTCTTTATCAAATAAGGAATTAAAAGACCCTCAAGCTTTGGCTGTAGTAAATTTAGCCTTAAGTAAGGGTGTTAAAAATATACAAGAGCTTGATGCTTATGTAAAAAAAGCAAGAAATGCAGGACTTAGCGGTGTAAATACGTATTTTAATCCTTTGAAAAAACTTTATGAGTATTTGTTATTTTACAAGCTTTATTCACTAAAACAAATCGATGAAGAGCTTTTAGTGGAAATTTTAGCAAGTATTAGCGCTTCTTTATCTGATGCGAGTAAAAAAAATTATCGCATAGCCGTGATTAATTTTTTTGCATTTTTAGATAAACAAAATGAAGAAGATCAAAAGGCGCATATTTTTGATATTAATCTTAAAAATTGGGCGGGTATAAGTGGTTCTAAAGGAGTTAAACTGCCTGAATATATGAACGAAGATGAAGTGAGTAAATTTTTAGATGCTATTGATAATACAGATTTTAAAAGCAACACTATACGCAATCGTTTGATTATTAAAATCATCATTTTTACAGGAATTAGGGTTAGCGAGGCTATTAATATAAAATTAAAAGACATTAGCGAAGAAAATGATCTTTATATCATACGTATTAGAGCTAAAGGCAATAAATACCGCGTTGTGATGATTAAAAAAGAGCTTATAGAACATCTTTTAAAAGATGTAAGGGTAAATTATCTTTCTTGTGATGGACTTTTATTTGTCAATCGCAATGGCAAAGCCTTAACCCAAGCTTATGTTTCGCGTATAGTAGAACAAATTTTATTTAAAGCAGGAATTCGCAAGCAAAAAAACGGAGCTCATATGCTAAGACACACTTTTGCTACCCTACTTTATAAAAAACAAAAAGATTTAGTTTTAGTCCAAGAAGCACTAGGCCATGCAAGTTTAAATACTTCAAGAATTTACACACACTTTGACAATGAAAAGTTAAAATTGGCTGCAGAAGTAGCTAAAAAACTTCACGATAGAACTTAAATTTTTATAAAAAAATCCGATATATCCTTAAAGAAAGGATATATCATGCAAATAAATGATTATGCTAGTAAAATTAATCCTTATATTTTAAACACTCAAAAGGAAGAAAAAGAAAGTAAAGAGAATAAGAATTTTATAGAATTTAAGTTTACACAAGGTGTGAAAGAGCTTGAAAAAAGTGTTAAAGATAATCAAAATAACAGTGAATCTGAAGATCAATTAAGCAAGCTTTATAGCGAGTTAGCTAAGATACAAGCTAAAATTGCAGAATTAAATGCAAAATTACAATCAAGTCAAGATCCGCAAAAAGCTCAAATGATTAATTCTCAAATTCAAAGTTTAAATACACAAATGCAAAGTATATATGGCCAAATCATGCAAATACTTTCTCAAGCTATGCAAAGTATGCAGTGATTTTAATGTTTTTTGGCATTTAAAAACACACTAAGAATGATCAAAGCAAAAGCAAAAAGATCAATCACACTATAAATAGTTCCTAAAAATAAAAAACTCATAAAAGCAGCAGCCACAGGTTCTATACAAGCTATCATACTAGCTTTAAAAGCTCCTATTAATTCAACTCCTTTTAAGTATAAACAAAAAGCCCCTATTGTGCCTATAAATACAATCGCGCTCATAGCCAAAAAGGAATTTAAAGAAAAATCATGTTTTGGGATATTTCCTTGTAATAATACAAAAAGCAAAAAAGAAGCAAATAAACTAGCCAAACCCATGATTAAAAATAAGCCATATTTTGCTATGATAAGCCTAGCACTCAAAGAATAAAACGCTACTCCAAGAGCTCCAAAAAAAGCCCAAATAACACCTCTTATATCAAGTTTTAAGTTGTTAATATCTCCATTTGTTATAAGTAAAAATAAGGCAAAAAGTATTAAAAACAAAGCGATTAGTTCTATTTTTTTAGGTAAAATTTTATTTTTAAAACACATAAAAAGCATTATGATTAATGGTGCGTTGTATTGTATCATCGTGGCGGTTCCTGCATCGGTATAATAAATAGCCTTAAAATAACCATATTGAGTTATCAATAAACCAAAGATAGAAAAAATCAAAAGAGAGCTAAGTTCTTGTTTTTGCTTTAGTAGTTTTAATTTGAAATTTTTTGCACCCAAAATTATTAAAATAATGCCTGTAAAAAGCAAACGATAAAAACTCACCCATTCAGCAGAATAATGATTTTTAAACAAATACTCAGCCAAAACTCCACTTACAGCCCAAAATATCCCACCAAGTATGACTAGAAAAACTCCCAAAAAATACCTTTAATCTTATTAATTTATATAATATTTGTAGTAAAATATTATTATATCATTAAATGTATGTATTTTAAGGAAAATTAATGACTTATTTAGAGATTGATGGTGTTGAAAAATTAAACGGAGAAGTGATAATAAGCGGTGCAAAAAATGCAGCACTTCCTTTGATAGCTTCAAGTATTTTAGCTAAAAATGAAGTGCAAATTTCAAATTTACCAAATGTAGCAGATATTTGTACCCTACTTTCTTTGCTTGAAAATTTAGGAGCAAATTATACTTTTAAAGACAATTTTGCAAAAATAAATACAAAACATTTAAATAAAACCATAGCAAAATATGACATCGTGCGTAAAATGCGTGCTTCTATACTTACCTTAGGGCCTTTACTAGCTAGATTTGGAAATTGCGAAGTTTCTTTACCGGGAGGTTGTGCTATAGGCCAACGCCCTATTGATTTACACCTTTTAGCTTTAGAAAAAATGGGGGCTAATATTGAGATCAAGCAAGGTTATGTGGTAGCTAGCGGAAAGCTTAAGGGTGCTGATGTGATGTTTGATAAAATCACTGTTACGGGTAGTGAAAATATCATCATGGCAGCAGCCCTAGCTCATGGTAAAACTAGACTTTTAAATGTTGCTAAAGAGCCTGAAGTGGTGCAACTTTGTGAGGTTTTAGCTAGGGCTGGGCTTGATATACAAGGCATAGGATCTTCTGAGCTTGAAATTTATGGTACAAGTGGAGAACTTTTAGAATTTAAACCTTTTGAAATCATTCCTGATCGTATTGAAGCAGGAACTTATCTGTGTGCAGGAGCTATCACTAACTCAAAAATCACTCTAAGAAAAGTCAATGCAAGCCATCTTAGTGTAGTTTTAGCAAAGCTAGAGCAAATGGGTTTTAGCTTTGATATTAATGAAGATAGTATTAGTATAAATCCTGCCAAAGAAATCAAGCCAGTTGAAATTTTAACTAGCGAATATCCAGGCTTTCCAACGGATATGCAAGCACAATTTATGGCTTTAGCTTTAAAAGCAAATGGTACAAGTATTATTGATGAGAGATTATTTGAAAATCGTTTTATGCATGTAAGTGAGCTTTTAAGAATGGGAGCTGATATAAGATTAAACGGGCATATTGCTACTATAAATGGCACTAAAGAGCTTTTGGGAGCTGATGTTATGGCTACTGATTTGCGTGCATCTTCTGCTTTGATTTTAGCGGCTTTAGCAGCTAAAGGCACAAGCAAAATTCATAGAATTTATCATCTTGATAGAGGGTATGAAAATTTAGAAGAAAAATTTAAAAAACTAGGCGCAAGTATAAGAAGGCTTGAAGAATGAGAGATATTTTTGCAACTTTAGATTTTTTAAAAGAACAAATCAAAGCAAAAAATGAATTTCAAAAAGTAAATTTGACACAGGCTTTGGGGCGTATTTTGTATGAAGATGTTTTTGTGAAAAAAAACCTACCCGCTTTTGATAATTCTGCCCTAGATGGTTATGCATTAAATTATACACATAAGAATGAATTGCTAGAAATAAAAGGAAGCATTTTAGCAGGCGATAAAAATGATTATATTATAGAAAAAAATGAATGCTATAAGATTATGACAGGAGCTAAAATTCCTCAAAATGCAAACACCATTTTAATGTTTGAAGAAGCTTTGTTTGAAGATGAAAAGCTCAATGCTAAAAACGCTAAAGAAAACAATGCCATCCGCTTTAAAGGCGAGGAAGCAAAGCTTGGAGAGCTTTTGTTTAAAAAGGGACAAAAAATCACTTCAGGTATGGTAGCTATGCTTGCTGCTCAAGGAATTTATGAGCTAAAAGTCGTTAAGAAAATGCGTATTGGAATTTTTTCAAGTGGAGATGAGCTTGTAGAACCTTGGGAAAATGCTGATGAATACAGCATATATAATGCAAATGCTTTTGGTATTTATGCTATTTTGCAAGATTATGCTGATGTTGAGTATTTAGGACTTATAAAAGATGATTTAAATGCATATAAAAAGCTTTTAGAAAATAAAGAATTTGATATACTTATAAGCAGTGGTGGAGCTAGCGTGGGTGAGGCTGATTTTATCAAACAAGCTTTACTTGAGTGTGATTTTAACCCTATTTTTGAAAAAGTCAATGCTAAACTTTGCAAGCATGTAAAACTTTTTAGCAAAAGCGATATGCTTTTTCTAGCCCTACCAGGAAATCCTTTAGCCTCTTTAGTTTCAACACATATTTTTGCAAAAAATATACTCAATTTACTTTATGGTAAAGAACTTTTGGAATTTGATAAAGCAAGATTGACTAAAGATTTAAATTTCAAAGGCCAAAGAAATGATTTTGCTTTTGGAAAATTAGTCGATGGGTATTTTAAACCAAGTGAAGCTAAATTTGGCTCAGGTATGCTAAAACCTTTATGTGAAAACACGCATATTTTAATCACGCAAATTGATGACATAAAATTAGCAAAAGATCAAGAAGTTAAAGTTTTAAAAATTTAATAGGGTATTACACTACCCTATTTTGAATGATTAACTTCTTGCTTTATCTAAGGTTTTAAAAAGATTATTTAAGATATTTTCTTCATTTTTTTGGTATTTGCTTTGGCGTAATTTCTCCCAAGCATATACGCTATAATCTTTAGAAATCGAACCTATATTTAAATCTGTATTACTAAAAGCATTGTTGCTATCTTTTTTATACTCTTTTTCTTCTTTGTCTTTAAGTGCATTAAGTGTAGCTTGAAATTCATCTAAAGATGTGTTTTTTTCTTTGATTTTTGTCATATTATTTAGGGCTAGCGGACTATTTTTATCATTTACTTGCATGAGAACTCCTTTTAAAATTTAATAACTATAAGCAAAAAACATTCCTTAATTTTAAAAACTTGACAATAAAATAAAGTTTTGATAGAATCACACTCTACTTTCAAAATGCGGGAATAGCTCAGGGGTAGAGCACAACCTTGCCAAGGTTGGGGTCGCGAGTTCGAATCTCGTTTCCCGCTCCACTTCTTTTAACTAAAATCAAACTTTTTTAATGTATTATACGATTAATATATTTTTATAAAAGGTCGCTGTATTGTTTTTTAAGCAAATCATTCTAGTTTTATTTTTCTATACTTTAAGTTTTGCTTCAAATTTTGATGAAGTAAAATTAGCTTTGATTAAAGAATTTAAGACAAATTATCCGCAACTAGAAATCATTTCTTTAGATCTTAACACTCAATCAAGTTTGCCTGCTGATTTTAATCAATATATTTTTTTAAAGCTGGGTAATCATAATTTTGATAGAGCAGATGGTTTTGTAAAGGCTGAATTTAAAACTCCAGAGCAGTTTAAAAAAAATATATTTTTTAAGTATTTTTTAAAGGCAAAATTAGAAGTTTTACAAACCACACGCCCTATTGCGCGCAATGAAAATTTAAGTCCTGCTAGTTTTAAAATTTTAAAAATTCCTTTTGATAAAGCTCCTCAAGGTGTATTAAAAAAAGATGAAATCGCAAATTTAATAGCCAAAAGCAATATAAGAGAAAATATGATTTTAAAATATAATATGTTTAAAACCAAAACCCTTATACAAAGAAATGATTCTGTTTATGGGGTTATCAAAGATGGGGATTTAAGCATGATAATAGAATTAAAAGCCTTGCAAAGCGGGAATTTAAACCAAAGAATTCGCCTTAAAAATAAAGATGGAAAAGTCGTGCATGGTAAAGTCATTAGTAAAAATTATGTGGAGCTAAAATGAGAAAAATTTTAGTAGGTATTAGCGGGGCTAGTTCTTGTGAACTTGGTTTTTTATTGTTAAAACATTTAAAAGAAAAAGGGCAAATTTATGCCATTATAAGTAAAAATGCAAAAATAAGCTTTGCAAAAGAAAATTCTCTTTTAGAAAATATAGACTTTTTGCAACACGTAAAAGATAAATTTGAACTTGAACATGTAAATTTTTTAGATAATGAAGATATTAGTCAATGCGTTGCAAGTGGATCTTTCGGCATAGAAACGACTTTTATCGCACCTTGCTCTATTAACACTTTAGCAAAAATTACTTGTGGTATAAATGATACTTTACTTACAAGAGCTGCAGGAGTGGCTTTAAAAGAACGCAAAAAACTCATACTTGGAGTAAGGGAAATGCCCTATTCTACTTTAAATTTAGAACAAATGACTAAACTTTCTAGCTATGGAGTTATCATCGCTCCTCCTGTAATGGCAAGTTATGCTAAGATTGATAATTTAGAAAAATTATATGAATTTATCATAGGAAAATGGCTTGATCTAGCAAATATTGAGCATAATTTATACCAAAGGTGGCAATGATGGCTAGTTGTATATACCCAGGGACATTTGATCCTATCACTAATGGACATTTAGATGTTATCGTTCGAGCTAGTAAGATGTTTGAAGAAGTAATCGTTGCCATAGCTAAAAGTGAGAGTAAAAAGCCTATGTTTAGCTTAGAACATAGAGAAAAAATGGTAAAAATTGCTACAAAAGACTTAAAAAATGTTAAAATTACAACTTTTGATAACTTACTAGTAGATCTTGCTAAAAATTTGCAAATAAATATCATTATAAGAGGCTTAAGAGCGGTGAGTGATTTTGAGTATGAATTACAACTTGGTTATGCAAATCACATGCTTTGGGAAGATTTTGAAACTATATATCTTATGCCAAATTTAAAAAATTCTTTTATTTCAAGCTCTATAGTAAGATCAATTTGTATGCATAATGGCGATGTGAGTAAGCTTGTGCCAAAAGAAATTATACCTTTATTAAAGGAGAAAGATTGTATATAGCTTTTGAAGGGGTTGATTGTGTGGGTAAAAGCACGCAAATAGAGCTTTTGAAAAAATATTTTCATAATGCATTTTTTACTAAAGAACCAGGTGGAAGTGAGCTTGGGGTGCATTTGAGAAAAATTTTATTAGAAAGTAAAATGCAATTTTCTAAAAAGGCTGAGCTTTTGCTTTTTTTAGCAGATAGAGCAAATTTAATCGACATGCATTTAGCACAAAATAAAAGCAAACTTATCATTTCAGATCGTAGTTTTATTTCTAATATGGCTTATGCAAGATGTGATTTTGATCAAAATACTTTATTTGAGTTAAACTCTTTTGCCACAGGTGGAGTTTTTCCACAAAAGGTTGTATTTTTGCATGGTTCTAAAGAGCTTATCGCACAAAGACTTTCTAAAAAAGATCTAGATAGTATTGAAAAAAGAGGGATTGGGTATTTTTTAAATATACAAAATGCCCTAGAAGAAACTTTAGAGTTTTTAAAAACTAAAATAGATATAAAAATTTTAAAATTAGATGCTTCTTTGAGTATTGAAAATTTACATGAAAAGATTAAGGAATTTATAGATGATTAATGCTTTAAAAGGAATGAAAGATTTACAAGATGACCAAGCTATTCTTTATGAAAGAGTAGTTAAAACTTGTGAAGAAGTAGCTAAAAACTATGGTTTTACTTTTATTAATTGTCCGCATTTAGAACTTACTAAGCTTTTTAAAAGAAGTGTTGGGGAAAGCTCTGATATAGTTGGCAAAGAAATGTATGAATTTGTTGATAAAGCAGGCAATGATGTGTGCTTAAGGCCTGAAGGGACAGCTGGAGTGGTAAGATCATACATAGAAGCTAAAATGGATAAGGCTCAAAGTGTTAAAAGATGGTTTTATCATGGCTCTATGTTTCGCTATGAAAGACCACAAAAAGGAAGATTGCGTGAATTTCATCAATTTGGTGTAGAAAGCTTTGGTATAGCAAGTGTGTATGAGGATGCGAGTATTATTTTAATGCTAAATGAAATTTTTAAACGCTTAGAAATTCACACAAGTTTGAAGATTAATTCTTTAGGCTGTAAAGAATGTATGGGTGTATATAAAGAAAAACTCATAGCTTTTTTAAATTCTAAAGAAGGTTTTTGCGAAGATTGCTTAAGAAGAAAAGACTTAAATCCTATTAGAGTGCTTGATTGTAAAAATGATCATTGTCAAAGTTTAATCGAAAATGCGCCAAAACTAAGTGAAAATTTATGCTCATGTTGCAAGAAAGATTATGAAAAATTACAAAAACTTTTAAAAGAAAATAATGTTGAATTTGAATGTGATGAAAAATTAGTGCGTGGGCTTGATTATTATTCTAAAAGTGCATTTGAGTTTGTTAGCGATGAAATCGGTGCAAAGGCTGCTGTGGCAGGTGGTGGAAGATATGATAGATTGATTGAATACTTAGATGGTAAAAGTGGCTATGGCGTGGGTTTTGCTATGGGTATAGAAAGGATTATGGCTATTTTAGAGCAAAAACAAAGCGTAAAATCAAGAGAAGGAATTTATCTTTGTGCTATGGATGAAGCTTATATAGATACTATTTTTAAATTAGCAAATACTCTAAGAAAAAAACATAAGGTATATTTAAGTTATGAAGCAAAAAAACTTGCAAGGCATTTAAACCAAGCAGATAATGCTAATGCTAAAATCTTTTTGTGTATAGGTGAAGATGAAATGCAAAAAGAAGAGATTTTTTATAAAAATTTAGATAGTAAAGAAAATAAAAATATAAAATTAGCAAATTTGGAGAATGAGTTATGATTGATTATGGTATTAATATTTGGGGTGCAAATAATTTTATCATCGAAAATGGCAAAGTATGTGTAAATCATGGTAAAAAACCTGCCATTATAGATATAGTAAATACTTTGCGTGATGATGGTTATAAGGGGCCATTATTGCTTCGTTTTCCTCATTTAATCCATAAGCAAATTGAGCAAATTTATAATAAATTTGCCAAAGCAAAAAAAGAATTTAACTATAAAGGTTCTTTTAATGCTGTGTATCCTTTAAAAGTCAATCAATATCCAGGTTTTGTAAAAAATTTAGTTAATCTAGGTAAAGAATACAACTATGGCTTAGAAGCAGGAAGTAAGGCTGAGCTTTTACTAGCTATGGCTTATAATAATGAAGGTGCACCTATAACGGTTAATGGTTTTAAAGATAAAGAACTCATAAATATGGGCTTTATAGCGTGTGAAATGGGTCATAATATCACTTTAACTATGGAAGGGCTTAATGAGCTTGAAGCAATGATTGAAATTGCTAAAAATCGTTTTAAGCCAAAGCCAAATATAGGCTTAAGGGTGCGTTTGCATTCAGCTGGAGTAGGAATTTGGGCAAAAAGTGGTGGTATAAATTCAAAGTTTGGTTTAACATCTACTGAGCTTATTGAAGCGGTAAATCTTTTAAAAGCTAATAAGCTTTTAGATCAATTTACTATGATACATTTTCATTTAGGTTCACAAATTACTGAAATTCATCCTTTGAAAAAAGCTTTAAATGAAGCGGGTAATATCTACACTGAGCTTAGAAAAATGGGTGCAAAAAATTTAAAAGCTATTAATCTTGGCGGGGGTTTAGCAGTAGAATACTCTCAGTTTAAAAACGAAACAAGCAGAAATTACACCTTAAGTGAGTATGCAAACGATGTTGTGTTTATTTTAAAAAGCATAGCAGAACAAAAAAAAGATTTAGAGCCTGATATTTTTATAGAAAGCGGGCGTTTTGTAGCGGCTAATCATGCTGTTTTAGTAGCGCCTGTTTTAGAGCTTTTTTCTCAAGAATACACAGAAAGTAAACTTTTATTAAAAGATAAAAATCCAAAACTTATTGATGAACTTTATGATTTGTATAAAAATATTAAAGCCTCTAATGCACTTGAGTATTTACATGATAGTATTGATCATATGGAGAGTATTTTAACCTTGTTTGATTTGGGTTATGTAGATTTACAAGATCGCTCAAATAGTGAAATTTTAGTACATTTGATTATGAGAAAAGCTATTTCTTTAGTGGGTGATCAAGCTGATTTGTCGAGTTTGCAAAATGAAGTACAAGAAAAATATTTAGTGAATTTTTCAGTATTTCAGTCTTTACCTGATTTTTGGGGTTTGGAGCAAAATTTCCCTATCATGCCACTTGATAGACTCAATAAAAAACCTACAAGAAGTGCAAGCATATGGGATATAACTTGTGATAGTGATGGAGAAATTTCTTATTCTAAAGATAATCCTTTGTTTTTACATGATATTGATGTAGAAGCTGAAGATTATTTTTTAGGATTTTTCCTAGTGGGAGCTTATCAAGAAGTGCTTGGTATGAAGCATAATCTTTTTACACATCCAACCGAAGCTTGTATAAGTATTAATGAAAAGGGTTTTGAAGTAGAAAGCGTACTAGAGGCTCAATCTATTTTAGATACCTTAGAAGATCTTGATTATGATATTCATGCAATTATGGATAATATTAATGAAAAAATTTATGCTTCAAAACTTGTTAATGAAAATCAAAAAAAGCATATTTTGGGTGAAATTTATTTATTTTTAAATGATAATGGATATTTAAAAAGCATAGGCTCTAAATGAGTATTTTTAAACTAATCAAAGAAGATTTTTCTATGCCAAAGCAAAAAGATCCTGCATAT
The DNA here is from genome assembly GCF_024723595.1 of Campylobacter sp. LMG 7929. Lineage (NCBI taxonomy): Bacteria > Pseudomonadati > Campylobacterota > Epsilonproteobacteria > Campylobacterales > Campylobacteraceae > Campylobacter > Campylobacter sp. LMG 7929. The sequence goes on from NZ_JANQCY010000003.1 coordinate 64,324, forward strand.
AGATCTTGCGTGGAATTAGTTTTTAATTATCCTGGTGTTTGGGCTGTGGTAAATTATCGCTTTGCGCATTTTTTTTACCAAAAAGGTTTTAAAAAAATTGCAAGGATTATTAGTGGAATTTCTCAGTTTCTTACTGGAGTTGATTTACACCCTGGGGCACATTTAGGTAGAAGGATATTTATAGATCATGCAAGTGGGGTTGTGATTGGTGAGACTTCTATTATAGGTGATGATGTTTTGATTTATCAAGGTGTTACTTTGGGTGGAACGAGTTTAGATAAAAATACCAAAAGACACCCCACTATAGAAGATGGTGTGATTATAGGTTCTGGTGCTAAAATTTTAGGCAATATTACTATAGGTAAAAATGCCAAAATAGGCTCAAATGCAGTTGTATTAAAAGATGTTGGGCCAAATTTAACAGCTATTGGCATACCTGCTTATATTAAAGAACATGGTAAGATTGGTTATGAAGAAAAAATCGCTAAATTAGAAGCAAGACTTGCTATTTTGGAAGAAAAGCTAAATAAAGAGGATAAATGATAGCAATTACAGGTGGAGGCACAGGAGGACATTTAGCTATAGCTAGATGTTTATTGCAAAGTGCAAGAAAACAAGGTATAGAATGCATTTACATAGGAAGTGAAAATGGCCAAGATAGACTTTGGTTTGAAAATGAAAATGGTTTTTATAAAAAATACTTTCTAAGTTCCCAAGGCGTTGTTAATAAAAAAGGTTTGGCTAAGGTTCAATCGTTTTTGCATATTATAAAACTTGCAAGAAAAACAAAACAAATTTTAAAAGAACATAATATTAAAGTAGTTTTTAGTGTGGGTGGATATAGCAGTGCTCCAGGCGCTTTTGGTGCTTTAATGGCAAATATCCCACTTTTAATCCATGAGCAAAATTCAAAAATGGGAAGTTTAAATTCACTTTTAAAGCCTTTTTCTAAAGCTTTTTTTACTGCTTTTGATGATCAAGTTAATAAAGCAAATACTTTCTTTTGTCCTTATCCTATTAGTGAAATTTTTTCACAAAAAGCAAGAGTGAGAAAAGAATTAAAAAATATTATTTTTCTTGGTGGATCTCAAGGGGCTAAATTTATAAACGATCTTGCCTTAGAAAATGCTTTATACTTTAAAGAAAAAGATATAAATATCATTCACCAATGTGGTAAGAATGATTATGAAAGATGTAAAAAAGCTTATGAGGATTTAAATGTTAATGTAGAGCTTTTTGACTTTGATAAAAACATTATAGATAAAATTTCTAAAGCAGATTTAGCCATATCAAGATCAGGTGCAAGTAGTCTTTTTGAGCTTAGTGCAAATTTACTTCCTTGTATTTTTATTCCTTATCCATATGCGGCTAAAAATCATCAGTATTTTAATGCATTGTATTTAAAAGAGCGTAATTTATGTGAAATTTTAACCCAAGAAGAAAAACATCAATTTTTAAATTTGGTAGAAAATTTCTCACTAGAAGAAAAATCTTTAGCCTTGCAAGAGTTAAAAAGTGAAAATGGTGCAGATTTTATGATAGAAAAAGCAAAACAAATGGGGTTTATTTAAATAAAATACTCCCCAAACGCACCATATTTGAACCACATTTTATAGCTAGTTCAAAATCCCCACTCATACCCATAGAGCAAATTTTTGCCCCGTGTTTTTGTAAATTTTCATAGATTTTAAAAGTTTGCTCAAAACTTTCTTGAACTTTTTCCTCATCCATAGAACCTATACACATAATGCCTATAAGGTTTAAATTTTTACACTCTTCTTGTATTTGCAAATACTCTTCTATGGCCTTATTTTGCTCTATGCCACTTTTAGAACTTTCATTGGCAGTATTTATTTCTAATAAAGTATCTAATTTATAATCAAGTCTTTTATCTACAGCTTTGGCACTTTTTAAGCCATTGCAAGATTGCCAAAGTAACGGGTTTTGTTTGATTAAAAGGTTGATTTTATTACTTTGAAGATTACCTATAAAATGCCACTTGATTTCTAAATTTTGAAGTTTTTCTTTTTTTAAAGCTAAAGCCTGGACTTGATTTTCTCCAAACTCTACAACACCTTGCTTAAAAAGCTCTCGAATTTGTTCATCTTGAACATACTTACTAGCTGCTACTAAACGTACATTTTGTTTTATGGTTTTTTCAAAAATACTTTCTAAATTCATCTTTTCCTACATTAATTCATATAATTTTTTACGCTCACTTGAGCTTCCTATGCCAAGTTGCATACGATATTTAGTGATAGTCCTACGCCCTAGTTGCACACTTGGGAATTCTTTTTGAGTGAGTTCAAGAATTTTCAAATCACTCAAAGGCTTTTTAGGATTTTCCTTTTTAATTAAATTACTAAGAAAATCTTTAATAGTTGCATTAGAAGTTTCACCATCATCAACTGCAGTGGTAAAGAAAGATTTTAAAGGTATCAAGCCTCTATCACAACTTAAGTATTTATTTGCAATTGCCCTTGAGATGGTAGAAGCATTTCTTTCAAGATCTTGTGCTAAGTCTTTAAGCTGCATAGGTTTGATATCCCCACCCATGAAAAAATCATATTGATATTCTATAATCATAAGCCCTAGTTTATAAAGGGTAGCTTTACGCATGGCTAGTGCATCGATTAAATTTTTAGCATCTTTTAAATAAGCACTTAAAAACTCATGATCTAAACCATCTGCTTCAAAAGCAATTTCAGGGTAATAATCATCATTGATTTTAATTTTAATTTCACCATTTTCTTGATAAATAAATATATCAGGAATGATTTCCATACTCTCTTCAAAATACTCTAAAAAAGGTGGAATAGAGATTTTTTTAATTATCGCTATAGCCTTTTTATACAAAGGATCTTTGATAAAATCTTTTGCATTTTCTAAATTTAAAATTAGCATTTTGCAAAACTCATAAAGCTCATCATCTAAGTCAAAATGCTCTAATGCAAAAATAAAAGCTTCTTGATTGTCTTTTGCCCCTACTCCAACGGGATCAAGGTATTTAAATCTTTGCCTGATTTTTTCTACTTCTAAAGGATCAAATTCACCTAAAATTTCCTCATCATACTCAAAATAACCTTCATGATTTAAACATTCTATGATTTTTTCAGCAATGGTTTGGGATTTTTTAGTAGGAAAAAATGGTGGTATGATTTGCTCGCTTAAAAGTTCATACACATTTTTTACTTCCAAGCTTTTTGCATCAATCATTTGTGTTGTGGTGTTTTTGCTAAAATATTCTTGATAATATTTGTTTTGATTGTTTGTAATACTTGAGTTTTCTTTGATCTCTATAAAAGGATTTTCTTTAGCAAATTCATCTAAGCTTTCTTTTAGATCTTCAATGTTAGCTTGCAATATAGGAAGCCAAGATCTTAAGGTTTGTGATAGTTTTGCTTTTTGTGTTATAGAGGTTTTTTGTTTAAGCATTATTCAAGTCTAAACTCACTTCCAAGATAGTATTTTTTAACATCTTCATTATGCGCAATTTCATTAGCATTGCCACTAGCTAGCAACCTTCCACTTCTAATCACATAAGCTCTATCGCAAATTGCTAGAGTTTCTCTTACATTATGATCGGTGATTAAAACACCTATATTCATAGCTTTTAAGTCATTAATCAAGCTTTGAATTTCACTCACTGCGATAGGATCGACCCCAGCAAATGGTTCATCAAGAAGTAAAAATTTAGGATCACACATAAGCGATCTTGCGATTTCACAACGCCTTCTTTCACCCCCACTTAAACTCATACCTTTTCTGTGTCTAATAGGTTCTATACTAAGCAATTCTAGCATTTGTTCTATCTTTTGTTCTAATAAATTTTTATCCTTATATATTACTTGGGCGGCTAAAAGTAAATTTTCTTCTACGCTTAAGTCTTTAAAAACACTACTTTCTTGAGGTAAATACCCAATGCCAAGCTTTGCTCTTTTATTAAGCGGTTCTTTTGTGATATCTTGTGAGTCTAAAAACACCTGTCCACTTGTTGGCAAAATAAGCCCACATATCATATAAAAACTTGTAGTTTTTCCTGCTCCATTAGGCCCTAAAAGCCCCACAACTTCCCCACTTTGTACTTCTAGTGAAACATCGTGTATGATTTTAGTTTTTTTAATGATTTTTTCTAAATTTCTAGCTTCTAGCTTACTCATGTATTATATACTTTCTTTTATTTTCATAAGGAATGATTTGTAAAATTATATTAAAAATTTGATATTTATCTAAGTATTTTTTTAATTTTTCATCACCCCATTCTACCAAATGCAAACCTTCTTCAAAAAAATTTTCAATCAAGCCATTTTTTAAAAGTCCATCAAAACCTTCTTGATAAATATCATAATGATACATTTTACCTTGTTGAAAATCATACTCTTGCATGATAGAAAATGTAGGAGAATTAAGCGTTTTTTCTACTCCAAGAAATTGAGCATAATTTTGCACCAAAGTAGTTTTTCCACTTGCTAAATCCCCTTGAAGTAAAATAACTCCATTTTTAGGTAAAATTTCACAAAGCTTATAAAGCTCATTTTGACTTAAAATCATTTCTTTCATTGAATTTTTACCACATATTTTTCTTGCATAGCTTTTGGTATGCTTTTGGTTGTTGGTATGTCTAAAACTTTATAGATATTAGTATATTCTATAAATTTAATGCTTATTTCATCGCCAATTTTTACTTCTTTACTAGCTTTAACCACTTGATTGTTTATACTTACTACACCACTTTTACACATATCTTCTGAAATAGCACGACGCTTAGTAATATTAACTACATTTAAAAACTTATCTATTCTCATAAAAATATTTTATCAAAAAATACAAGAAAATGTTATAAAATGTCTAAATATTTTACATTATATTAAACTAAATTCGTTAAATTTTAAAATTATTTTTACAAAGAGGAAAGACAATGAAAAAAGATATCAAAAAAGTGGTTTTAGCATATTCTGGTGGACTTGATACAAGTATAATTTTAAAATGGTTACAAGATGAGTATAAATGTGAAGTGGTAACTTTCACAGCAGATATTGGACAAGGTGAAGAGCTTGAGCCTGCTAGAAAAAAAGCACTTTCTTTGGGTGTAAAAGAAGAAAATATTTTTATTCAAGATTTAAAAGATGAATTTGTAAAAGATTATGTATTTTCTATGTTTAAAGCAAATGCTATTTATGAGGGAGAATATTTACTAGGTACAAGTATAGCAAGACCTTTGATAGCAAAAGCTTTAGTAGAAATAGCAAATAAAACAAAAGCAGATGCTATTAGCCATGGGGCAACAGGTAAAGGAAATGATCAAGTGCGTTTTGAATTAGGTGCTTTGGCGCTAAATCCAAATTTAGCCATCATTGCTCCTTGGAGAGAATGGGATTTAAATAGCCGTGAAAAACTCTTAGCTTATGCACAAAAACATGGTATTGATATAGCTAAAAAACCAGGTAAGTCACCTTATTCTATGGATGCAAATTTATTGCATATTTCTTATGAGGGTTTAGTGCTTGAAGATCCTGCGGCTAAACCTGAAGCAGATATGTGGCGTTGGGTGAAAGATTTAAAAGAAACTCCAAATGAAAGCGAAGCGATAGAGCTTGAGTTTAGTAAAGGTGATTTGTGTGCTATTAATGGAGAAAAAATGACTCCTGCACAGCTTTTAGCAAAACTTAACGAACTTGGTGCAAAACATGGTATAGGTCGTCTTGATATTGTTGAAAATCGCTATGTGGGTATGAAAAGTAGAGGTTGCTATGAAACTCCAGGTGGAAGTATACTTTTAAAAGCACACCGAGCTATTGAAAGTATCACTCTTGATAGAGAAGCAGCGCATTTAAAAGATGAATTAATGCCAAAATATGCAAGTTTAATTTATAATGGCTATTGGTTCTCACCTGAAAGATTAATGCTTCAAGCCTTAATTGATGAGTCACAAAAATATGTAAATGGCAAAGTTAAACTTGAATTATATAAAGGTAATGTAATGGTAATAGGCAGAGAAAGTGCGAATGATAGTTTATTTAGTGAGGCTTATTGCACTTTTGAAGAAGATGCTGTGTATGATCAAAAAGATGCAGCAGGTTTTATAAGATTAAATGCTTTAAGATTTATCATCGCAGGTAAAAATGGAAGAAAATTTTAAAAAAGGAAAACAATGAAAGTATTATTGATTAAAGATGTAAAAAGCTTAGGAAAAGCAGGGGAAGTTAAAGAAGTAAAAGATGGATATGGACAAAATTTTTTAATTGCCAAAGGTTTTGCTAAGGCTGCTACACATGAAGTTTTAAAACAATATGAAGCAGAGCAAAAGAAAAAGGCAGAAAATTTAAGATTTGAGCTTGCAAATTTGGAAAAATTAAAAGAAGAATTATCTAAAATCACTATTTGTATAGCTAAGCCTGTGGGAGCTAATGGAAGCTTGTTTGGTGGGGTTACTAAAGATGAAATCGCTCATGCACTAAAAGAGCAAAAAGGCATAGAGCTTGATAAAAAAAGCCTAGAATGTGATACTATAAAAGAACTTGGCGTGCATGAAATTTCAGCAAAATTAGGCCATGCGATTCATGCTGTATTTAAGCTAGAAGTTAAAGGAGAATAATGTTTCACGCAACTACAATTTTAGCTTATAAAGGTAAAAATAAGTCTGTAATTGGTGGAGATGGACAAGTAAGTTTTGGAAATACTGTTTTAAAAAATAATGCAGTTAAAATTAGAAAATTAAACAATGGAAAAGTATTAGCAGGCTTTGCAGGAAGCACTGCTGATGCTTTTAATCTTTTTGATATGTTTGAGAAATTGCTTTCTAGTTCTAAAGGTGATTTACTAAAAGCTGCAATAGATTTTTCAAAAGAATGGCGTAAGGATAAATACCTAAGAAAACTTGAAGCAATGATGCTAGTATTAGATAGAGATCATATATTTTTACTTTCAGGAACTGGAGATGTAGTTGAGCCTGAAGATGGCGCTATAGCAGCTATTGGTAGTGGGGGTAATTATGCACTTTCTGCTGCAAGAGCTTTAGCCAAACATTCAAATTTAGATGAAGAAGAATTAGTCAAAGAAAGCTTGCAAATAGCTGGTGAAATTTGCATTTATACTAATACAAATATTAAAACTTATGTAATTGAGGATGATAAATGAATTTAACTCCAAAAGAGATTGTGAAATTTTTAGATGATTATGTAATTGGACAAAAAAATGCTAAAAAAATCATAGCAATTGCTTTAAGAAATCGTTATAGAAGAATGCAGCTTAGTCCTGAACTTCAAGATGATATCATGCCAAAAAATATTTTGATGATAGGATCAACTGGGGTTGGTAAAACAGAGATTGCAAGAAGGCTTGCTAAGATGATGGGACTTCCTTTTGTAAAAGTTGAAGCAAGTAAATATACTGAAGTTGGTTTTGTTGGGCGTGATGTAGAAAGCATGGTTAGAGATTTAGCTAATGCTGCTTTAAATTTGGTAAAAAATGAAGAAAAAGAAAAAAATAAAGAAAAGATTAATGAATTTATAGAAAATAAGATTTTAGAAAAACTTTTACCGCCTTTACCAAAGGGTGTTAGCGAAGAAAAACAAGAAGAATATCAAAATTCTTTAGAAAAAATGCGCGTGAAATTAAAAGCTGGTGATTTAGATGATAGTACAATAGAAGTTGAAATTTCACAAAGCGTGTTTGATACTAATCCAAATTTACCACCTGAAATGGGTGCTATGCAAGATATAGTAAAAGTTATTGGTGTGGGTAATAAAAAAGTTAAAAAAGAAATGAAAGTAAAAGATGCAAGAATAGCTTTAGCTCAAGAAGCAAGTGAGAAAATTCTTGATATGGAAAGTATTAAAGGCGAGGCTTTAAGAAGAGCAGAAAATGAAGGGATTATTTTTATCGATGAGATAGATAAAGTAGCAGTTTCAAGCTCCAATTCAAACCGCCAAGATCCAAGCAAAGAAGGGGTGCAAAGAGATTTACTTCCTATAGTTGAAGGTAGTACTATACAAACTAAATTTGGACCTTTAAAAACTGATCATATTTTATTTATCGCTGCAGGTGCTTTTCATCTAAGTAAGCCAAGTGATTTAATCCCTGAACTTCAAGGGCGTTTTCCTTTAAGAGTTGAGCTTGATTCGCTAGATGAGGATGCTTTATATGCTATTTTAACAAGACCTAAAAATTCATTACTAACGCAATATATTGAGCTTTTAAAAACTGAAAATGTAGAGCTTGTTTTTGAAGATGAGGCTATTAGAGAAATAGCAAAAATAGCAAGCAAGGCTAATGAAGAAATGCAAGATATTGGTGCAAGACGTTTGCATACAGTAGTGGAAAAACTTTTAGAAGATATTAGTTTTGAAGCAGATGAATACGCAGGTAAGGTATATAAAATAGACGATTTTAAAGTGCAAGTTAAGCTTGGAGATATCATAGAAAATAAAGATTTAGCTAGGTATATCTTGTGAAAAGTGGCTTTATAAGCATAGTGGGTAGAACTAATGCAGGAAAAAGTTCTATCCTAAATTCTTTATTAGAAGAAAAAGTTGCTATGGTTTCTCATAAGCAAAACGCTACAAGAAGAAAGATTAATGCAATTATAATGCATGAGAATCATCAGCTTATTTTTATAGATACACCAGGCTTGCATGCAAGCTCTAAAGCTATGAATCAGCTTATGATTGATTTGGCGATTAAAAGCATTGTAGATTGTGATGTGATTTTATTTGTAGCTAGTATTTATGATGATATTAAAGATTATGAAAATTTTTTAAGTTTAAACCCTAAAGTACCGCATATTGTGTTGATTAATAAGGTTGATTTAGTAAAAAAAGAAGTTTTGCTTAAAAAATTAAGCGAGTATTCTCAGTTTAGCTCACATTTTAGTGCTATTATCCCCTATTCTGCAAAGCAAAAATTTTATAAAAAAATTCTTTTAGATGAGATGATTAAGTATTTGCCTGAACATCCGTATTATTTTGATCCTGAGTTTATTACTACTACAAATGAAAAGGATATTTATAGAGATTTTATCTTAGAAGCTATATATGAAAATTTAAGTGATGAAATTCCTTATAGCACTGAAGTAAAAATAGAAAAAATTAAAGAACTAGAGCAAATTTATTATATCAATGCCATTATCATTACAGATAGTAATTCTCACAAAGGAATGATATTAGGTAAAGATGGTGCTACAATTAAGCGTATAGGTAAAGAAGCTAGAGTGAAAATAGAAAAATTAGCACAAAAAAAGGTAATGCTAAAATTATTCGTTCAACTTGAGAAAAATTGGCACAAAAACGAGCAAAACCTTAAGAAAATCCTTTATGATGAGTAAGAAAACTATTCTAAAAGATTTTCTTGCTTATGAAAAGCTTTTATATATTAAATTTGCAAATCCTATTAACGAAGATGAAATTTTAAAAAAGAGCTTTGAGGAGCTTGGTCTTAAAGATGATTTTTCTTATAAGCTAAAGTATTTTCAAGATAAATCTTTTGCATATGTATTCTTGTGCAAGTATGAAGATATTTTAGATATCGATTATATAATACCTGAACCCCTGCTTTTTGAAGTGTATTTTAAAAATAACACAAATAGCGAAAATCTTGCATTATTGTTTAAGGAAAAATACATAGTTTTAGTGGAGTATTTAGGATGTGATTTTCAAAATTGTAAAGTTATGCCATTAAATGTTTATGATAAAATATATAATGAAAAATTAAAAAATACTTATAAGCACATTATAAGCATAGATGATACTCAAAATCTTAGTAGTTTTGATAAATTTAATAGTAATATTTTTTATCAAAAATTACTAAAAAATTGCGATCAAGTCAAGATTAATTTTACCAACAAAGAAAAAATAAATCATTTAAAATCTTTTAGTTTTAAGATTTTATTGGCTTTTGTTTGTGGAGTTTTACTAGCTTTAGCTTATCCTTTGTATTTGTATACACAAAAATCATTTTATGAAAATGAGAAAACAAAATATGAAAATTTAATAAAAAAGCAAGATGATATTTTAGAACAGGTAAAAATTAATCAAAAGCAAAATCAAGAGTTTAAAAAACTATAAGAAGAAAATGAGTTAAAGGTTGATTTGTTGCAAAAATTTTATGCAAATACACTTTGTTATAAAGATTTTTATGATTTTTTAAAAGTTTTAAATTCTCATCAAGCTCATATAGAGGCTTTGCATGTTAAAAATAATGATTTTATTATAGAGCTTAAAAATGACTATGAATTTTATGAAGATTTTAAAAAGCATCATTTTGTATTAAAAAATAAAGAAGTTAATAATGGAAAAATCACTCTTGTTTTTGAAAAATCTTTATAAAAATTTAGAAAATATCTTTGCTAAGTTATCTGAGCGTGAATTTATATTGTCTTTGATAGTTGTTTTTGTTTTTGGTTTTTTCATGGTTTATATGGGTGTTTTTGATTATTTTGAAAAACAAATGAAATTGTCAAAAGATGAACTATATAATTTACAAACAAAATATGAGCAAAAACAAGAAGTGATTTCTGATTTAAAAGAAGATGAAAATATATCTTATAATGATCGCTCGTTTTTAAGTATAAATAAAGATTATCAAAGTATTTTAAAGGATATAGAAAAGAATCTTAATGGAGTTCAATCTTTGCAAATTCAAAGTTACAAAAGTCAAGATGAATATTTTGCTTGTTATGAATTAAGATTAAGTTTTGTTGGCGATTTCATTTTTTTAACGCAGTTTTTGCAAAAATTAGATCCTTATATAAAAGTTAAAAATTTAGAACTTGTAAAATATGAAAATAAATTAAAAATTACATTAAATCTTGTTTTTGCTCTGGTATAAAAATAATTTTTTTGGTAGAATTTGTCTAAACATGGCAAGCGATCGCTTCTTTTTGAAGAGGAAAGTCCGAGCTGCAATAAGACAAAGATTCCATCTAATGGATGGCTAGGGCAACCTAAGGGAAAGTGCAACAGAAAGAAAACTACCATATTTTATATGGAAAAGGTGAAACGGTAGAGTAAGAGCCTACCAGTAGCTTTGGTAACAAAGCTAGCTATGTAAACCCAATCTGCAGCAAGAAGGGGTGGTTTTTGTCTTATAATATAACCCTTCGCTTGAACTTGTTTGTAAAAACAAGTCTAGATAAATGATCGTTCTTGACAGAACTCGGCTTATAGCCATGTTTTACTTTATATAAGCAGAAGCTTTTTTGAGTTTTTGTAAATTAACAGCTATTTCATCTTGTTTTTTTTTCATAAAAGCTATCGCTTCATTAGTCAGTGCTAAAGCCTCATTGGGACAATCTTTGTAATCCGGTTTTTCCATAAGTTTGACTATTTTTTCTACATCTTCAGTATAAACAGCTAGTTTAAACTCATCAATCCATTTTTTTTCACTCATTTTTGGTGTACTTCTCTCCAAGCTTCCAATAAGCCTTTTACTACATTTATTACTTCATCCACTCTTGCTTCGCTGTTTTCTATATTTGCTAAAGAAAGAAGTTGTAATTCTCTAGTGTATAAGCCACTTAAATAATGTGCTACTTCGCCGCCCTTATCATAATCAAGACAATTTAACAATTCAATAAAAATAGCACTAGCTCTTTTTACATAATACACTCTTTCTTCTATATTTTCATTTTGTATAGCTATTTTTATCCTACTTGAAAAGCGTAAAATCCCACTGTATAGCATTTCTATAAGTTTCTCTTGGGATTCTACGCCAGTTTGATTTTGTGAATATGCGCTATAAACTGCACTATTTAGCATTTAAACCCTTTCTTTATTTTAAGAATTTTGATTGTTTGCTGCATTAATCATATTTGCAATAACACTTGCTTGGTTATTTAGTTTTGCAATGATACCATCATATGCTGCCCATCTTGACCACATTGTATCATATCTACTTTCTATGGAAGCTTTGGTGCTTTCTATGGTTTCATTTAGATTTTTTGATTCTTTTGTTAAAGATTCTTTATAACCTCCAAATGAACCTTCAGAACTCATTATTTCACCCATGGTATTTTTTAGCATACCAAAAGTTCCAGTTTCTTCTTTATAAACTGAATATAAGGTTCTAGAACTTAAACCAAATTTTTTCAAAAATTCATTATCACCTTGAATTTCTAAGTTGCTACCTGAAGTTCCTTTGATTTTAAATTGAATTTGTTGATTTTGATTGCCTTGGTTAATGATTTCAAAGCTAGCCTCTAAACCTTCTAAGCCAAAACTATTTATATGATCAACCAAATTTTTAGCTTTTTCAATATCATCTTTACCTGTTAATACAAAAGGATCTCCATTTGGAGTTTTGCTTAAATCTATGGTTGTATCATTATAAGTGATAGTAAAACTACCTTCTTTAAATGCTATATCATCTGTGCCAAGATTGCTTACTCTATCACCAGCTAAATCAATATCTTCAAAACCATTACTTCCTACGAAAAATTTTTCAGCTAATTCAGGATCTTCGTTAAATTTAGAGTTAAATTTTCCCGAATCAAAAGATAAAACACCATCGTTTAACGTTAAACCATAATCAGCCAAAGACAAACTTACTTTAGAGGAAACTTCAATCCCTTCTGAACTTTCACTATCACCAACCGTAACAGTTCCGTCTACTGTTATAGTTTGAAGTAAAATATTGTTTATCTCAGATTTTATATTATAAATTTCGCTAACACCTACGAAATTTCCTTTTGTGCCTGCATCGGGATCGTACTTTGTTGCTGCGTTAAGATTTATCATTAAATCATTATAAGCAGTAGCTAAACTTTCTAAAGATTGCGCAAGTGCTTCAGTGTCTTGAGAAACGTTAAAAGTTATCTCTCCTTTTTGTTTTAATTCCAAGGTAACATCTGGAGCGATATCAGTGATAGTATTAGTTGGTCTTGTCATTTTAACACCATCTACACTAAAGATAGCATCCATACCTTTTTGGATATGATTTTCATTGTTTGAAGCTACATTGTAGCCTTGTGGAGTGCTAGTATCTAGAGTAATGCCAAATTTACTACTTAATAATGAAGTAGCTTTGCCATCTCTAGCATAATTTGCTTGATCTATATTTCCTTCAGCATCAGTTGCATAACCACCATCAAATACGCTTAATTGTCCACCATTGGTAGCTCTAAAAGTTGGAGTTTTACCATCTGCACCAAAGCTTAATTCAACTTTTCCATTGGTTTGTTTTTTTAAGTCCTCTGCTAAACTTTCATAGGTTGTTTGATCATTTATATCAATAGTAAATCTATCATATCTTTCACCGTTTTTAATAACAAAAGTTAAAGATGTTTTTTCTCCTGAGTTAAGTAGTTTATCTGTGGTATTTCCACTCATACTTCCGGTTATTTTATCTTTATCAGTATCTCCAGCACCTGTTGGTCTAAAACCATACAAACCACCAGCGCTAATGCTATCTTTATCAAGTCCCCAACCCATAGCATTTAATAACTTTTCATCACCTGAAAAAGAAATATTGTTTTTAGTTCCTGTTTCAGTGCTTTGTACTACTAAGCGGTATGGATTATCTCTATCTCCTGTATTGACTATTTTAGCTTCTACTTTTCCACCTGTTGCAGCATTTATTTTTTCTGCAAGCTGAGATACAGTAGTGCTTTCATCAATATCGATTTTATAATCTTTTCCATCTTGGGTAATAGTAAAAGAAGTTTTGCCATCTACACCTTCTATACCTAAACTACCCATTACAGTGGCAGTTTTATCTTTAAATCCATTACTTTGATATACGTCTTTTTGTGCAAGTTGATCAACAATAACTTTCATGTTTGTAAGGTTAGATAAAGATCCTACTACTAAGCTTGCAGCAGCGCTATCTCCACTTACGCTAGGTGATACTTTTTTCTTGTTAAATTGTGAAGCATCACCTAAGCTATTTACGGCTGTTTGAAACGCAAGTAGCTTAGCTTCAAGTTCTGCTAGGTCTTTTTGTCTTGAAGTATTAGTTTCAAGCTGTGAGTTATAAAGACCTAAATGCGCATTCATTTCTGCTTCTTTTAGCTTGTTTAATGTATCGCTTGTTAAAACTCCTGAACCTATTCCTAAACTTCCTAAACTACCTACTGCCATAATTAACTCTCCTTATCAAAAATAGTGCCAATAACACCTTGAAAATGTTCTATTAGCTTCATAACTTCCTCGCTAGGAATTTTACGTATTAACCTACCAGTATCTTTTTCGGTTACACTAACATACATTTCATTGATTTTATCATTATATGCAAAACGTACGTTTGTTTCTAGTGTTTCCATTTGATTATTAAGTTTTTCTGTTGCATTTTTCAATTTTTCATTTAAATTCTCATCTTGATTATTTAAATTAGTTTGCTGTTGATTTTCTTGAGATACTTTTCCAGTACTTTTTGTATTAAATTGTGCTGTGTTTGCATCCCTTTGAATATTTCCAATGTCCATTTTAAACTCCTTTTTAAAAGACTTTAAAATACTCTATCGACATAATTTTAAAAAACTTAATATTTAGATTAAAAATCTCTATATTATTAATAAGCAAAAAGTGTTCTCAAAAAGCTTAAAATTAAAAAATTTCAAACTTTTTGAATAATTTTTCATCATTTGGAAGTAAATTTCTTGTAATAAGTCTATCTATGACTTCTTTAGAGCAATTTGTCATTAAAGGCCATTCTTTATGATAATCTTCTAATGATCCTTTATTTGTTGCATCAATCGCAACGCAATCTTTTTTGATAAATATATCTCTTTTTGCATCTATATTATTTACCACACGCCAAATTAGCATATAAGGATTTTCTAAAATAGCATCTGAATCTAAGAAAACTAAAATTCTAAAATGTTTTTTATAAGTTTGTAATTTTTCAAAAACTTGAGTTATTTTTTCTTTTTTATCTATCAAAATCACGCAAACTGGAGCAAAGGTTTGAGTGTAAAATTGCTTTAATTTTAAAATACTTTGATCTTTTTCTTTAAAAAGTGAAAGTAAAGCCTCATCGCTTAGAATTTCAAGTTCAACTTTTTTCTCATCACCACATGCATCAAGCCCTGCTTTGCCACCATAACAATAAGTGCTTGAAGCATGGTCGAGTTGATCACAAATTCCTTCGCTAATAAGTAATTTTTCTTCATCAAAGCGATTGAGTATATAAGGTATGAGTTTGTCATAATCTTTCAAACAAGGCGCATTTTCATCAACAAAAATAGCATGTTTTACAAAACTCATTTGCCCTACTCCCCAAAAAGTATGCATTACTTGTTTTGCATGAGCTGGGTATTTTGCTTCTATTTTGGCCAAGATTAGATTATGAAAAACCCCATTTTCAGGCATGTTATAATCTATCAAATCAGGGGCATTTGTTTGAAGTAAAGGCAAAAAAACTCTTTCTGTTCCAAGTCCCATGTATTTATCTTCCAAAGGTGGTTTTCCCACAACAGTAGCTTGATAAATCGCATTTTTTTTAGCAAAGATTTTTTCTACTTTTAAAATAGGACAAAGTTCAACAGGGGTATAAAAACCTGTATGGTCTCCAAAAGGTCCCTCAGGTGCGAATTCATTTGGATCTACAAAGCCCTCAATTACAAAGTCACTATCATAAGGTACATAAAGATGGTTACTTTTGCATTTTGCCAAAATGGCAGGTTTTTTCTTGATAAAACCATAAAGTAAAAGTTCAAAAATTCCTTTTGGCAAAGGCGCTTGAGCACACCAAATATATAAAGGATCTCCACCTATGGCTATGCTTACTGGCATTTTTTGATTTGCTTTTTTATACTCATGGAAAAAATGGCTCGCATCTTTGTGAATTTGCCAATGCATAAGCAAGGTTTTTTCATCAACTACTTGCAAACGATACATTCCAAGATTATTTTGCTTTCCATCTATACTTTGAGTATAAACTTGCCCCATGGTGATAAAAGGCGCAGCATCTTTTTCCCAAGTTTTTAAAATAGGCATATCATATAATGAATTTAAGCTTTTATAGTTGAATTCTCCATCTTTTTTAATGCGTTTTGGTGGGATATTTTTTAAATCAAGCAAGGTTTTGAAAAAATTTAATTTTGCACCAAAGCTTTGTGGTATATGCATTTTAAGTAAAGAGCTAATTTCTTTAGCTATATCTTCATAGTCTTTTTCAAATGCTAATTTTAAAGCTTTTTCATTACAAAAAGTATTTAAAAGAACAGGATAATCATATTTTTTACCATTTTTGACTGCACTAGTAAAAAGTAAGGCTTTCGAGTCTTCTTTTTTGACTTCTATATAAGCTAAATGTGCCATCTCAAGATCAACATCAACAGGCTCATGAATGGTTTTTAATAAATTATTTTTTTCTAAAAGATCTATGAATTTTTGCATTTATATCATACTCTCTGCTTCTTTTAAAATTTCTTTTGCACCTTTTGCTATCATTTCTTTAGCTAAAAGTTCGCCCGCTTTTGCGTAATCTTGCTTATCAATCATTCTTTTTTCTTTGAGAATTTTACTTGCATCAGGTAAGCCTACTATGGCGCGAATTTCTATTTTTTCATCAATGATTTTTGCATTAATACCTATAGGTACTTGGCAGCCACCTTCTAGAGTTTTTATAAAATCTCTTTCTATATGGGTTTCTATAAAGGCATTTTCATCATTTAAACATTCAAGGTATTTTAAAATTTGTTTATCATCAATGCTTTCTATACCTAAAGCTCCTTGGGAAGCTGCGGGTATCATCTCATCAAGCTCAAAAGCTCTAATGTATTTTATTTCTTTATCTAAACCTAAGCGTTTAATACCAGCTAAAGCCAAAATAATAGCGTCAAATTCTTTAGCTTTAAGTTTTTCTAAGCGCGAGTTGATATTACCTCTTAGAGAAATGATGTTTAAATCAGGCCTTAACGCTAAAAGTTGCATTCTTCTTCTAAGGCTTGTAGTGCCTACTTTTGCACCTTTTGGGAGAGCATTTAAGCTTTCATAATACTCGCTTAAAAAAGCATCATTTACCACTTCTCTTTTGGAAATAGCAGCCAAAACTAAACCTTTTGGGAAAAAACTAGGCACATCTTTTAAGCTATGCACAGCTAAATGCGAATCGCCTCTTAACATACTTTCTTCAAGTTCTTTTGTGAAAAGTCCTTTTCCACCTATTTTAGCCAAAGGTGAATCAAGTAAAACATCGCCTTTAGTTTTAAAACCTTCTAAAGAAATTTCTAATTCAGGATGTGTTTGAGATAATTTATTTTTTACATACTCACTTTGCCATAATGCAAGTCGGCTTTTTCTTGTTGCGATGATTAATTGCATTTTTTATGCTCCTGTATGATTTCTACATCTATGATTTCTTCTTCGTTGTTTGTTTGATGATATTTTCTTTTTTGTTTTGTAAATAATTTTAATATCATCATAAAAAATAAGAGTAAAATTCCTAAAAATGTACTTAAAATTCCTGGTATTAAAAGCAAAATTCCTACTATGGTTAAAGAAAATAATTTAATCATACCAAATAAATTTGTATTGGTATTTTGCATAGTGATGAGATTTGTCCAAGTCTTTGCTAAAAACATTGCACCTAAAAACATACTTGCAAAAACTATCATAAAAAAATTTAAAAAACCAAAAAAGGTTATAAATAAAATACTAGCAATTAATTCTAAAATCAAAAATGCACTTAAATTTGTTTTTACCATCATAGAATTTTCTCTAAGTGTGAAATTACTTCTTGGGTTTTCAAAACTTGTTTTTCTAAGGTATTTCTATGGATCAACTCTACTTCATCATTTTCTAAGCCCTTACCTATAACTAAAGCATAAGGAAAGCCCATTAATTCAAAATCATTAATCTTTACACCAAAACGCTCATTTCTATCATCAAATAAAATCTCTTTATCACTAAAATGAGTGTAAATTTGTTCAGCAAATTCCATAGCTTTTGTGTCTTTTATATTAGAAACGATAATATCTAAAACAAAAGGAGCTAGAGTTTTATTCCAAATACAACCTTTTTCATCATGGCTTGCTTCTATGGCAACAGCTACTAAACGGCTCACCCCCATACCATAACAACCCATAGTGAAAAATTGAGCTTTACCATTTTCATCTAAATAGCTTGCATTCATTGCTTTTGAGTATTTATTTCCAAGTTTAAAAATATGCCCTACTTCAATACCCTTGCTTTGCTTAAGCTTATGCTGGCATTTTGGACAAAGATCATGTTCTTTAACTGCTGCAAGATCTTTAAAGCGTTCTTTATTTAAATTTACAACATTGATTCCGACTAAATGATAATCTTTTTTATTTGCACCAATAATCATATTTGTTTCATTTTCAAGCTCATGATCAATATAAAAATCAACGCCATTTAATCCTACAAAGCCGATAAATCCTGGTACCAAACCTGCTTTTTCTAATTCTTCTTCACTTACATCGGCTAATTCTAGTGCATTTGCTGCATTTAGTGCTTTAACTTCTTGTAATTCATCATCACCGCGTATAAAAAATACTACAATTTTTTCTTCATTTTCATAAATAGCTTTTTTAGCAATAGCTTTAATAGTATAGTAAGGGTTAATTTTAAAAAATTCCGCTAATTCTTCTATAGTTTTTACATTTGGAGTGTGAAATTGTGTAGCAAAGTCAACTTCTGGCCTTTCATCTTCACAACTTTTTTTAGCTCTTTTTGCTGCTTCAATATTTGCAGCATAATCACAATGCTCACATAATAATATATCATCCTCGCCATTTTTAGCCAAAACCATAAATTCTTTTGAACCACTGCCACCAATAGCCCCGCTATCAGCTTCAACAGCTCTAAATTCAAGTCCTAATCTTGTAAGAATTTTACTATAAGTTTCATGCATAAGATTAAATTCTTTGTCTAAATCAGCTTCGCTAGCATGAAAGCTATAGCCATCTTTCATTAAAAATTCCCTACATCTTAAAAGTCCAAATCTAGGCCTAGCTTCATCTCTAAATTTAAGTCCTATTTGATATAAATGCAAAGGAAGTTGTTTGTAAGAATTTATTTTATTTCTTACTAAAGCTACCATAGCTTCTTCATGGGTTGGCCCTAAAACAAAATCATTTTCTTTTCTATCTTTAAAGCGTAAAAGCTCTTTACCAAAAACATTAAATCTCCCACTTTCTTTCCAAAGTTCAGCTGGAGTATTAAAACTTAAATTTACTTCTAAAGCCCCTGCTTTATCCATTTCTTCTTTGATGATATTTTTAATCTTATCTAAAACTCTTTTTCCTAAAGGTAAAAAATTATACAAACCACTTCCAATTTGTTCTACAAAGGCACCTTTAACTAAAAATATATGACTTGGTAAAGTAGCATCTTTTGGATTTTCTTTTGTGCTTATGGCATAAAATTTACTAAATTTCATGATTATTCTCCAAATTAAATTCACATTTATAAAGGTTTAAACCTTCCATATTTTCATTTTTTAAATCAAACACATAACGCATAGCATTAATTACTGAATCATTTTGCATAGTTCCGCTTAGTTTTTTTAAATTTACGCTAGGATGATGTAAAAATGCATTCATTACTTGTCTTATAAGCTTTCTTGCTTCTTCATGGTTTGAGTGCTTTAAATATCCTTTATCTATAGCCTTTTGTAATTGTTCTTTAGCGATTTCATCAGCTTGTAAGCGTAATTGCTTAACTAAAGGCAAGGTTGCTAGTTTGCTTAGATGTTGAAAAAACTCATTTGTCATAGTGCCTACTATGGAATAAGCAATTTGGGCTTGGTGTTCTCTTAGAGTTAAATTTTTTCTTACAACTTCTTCTAAGTCATCAACGGCATAAACTATATTTTTTTCATTTGCTTTCACATCAATATCCCTAGGCACTGCTATATCAAAAAAATATCTTTTATAATCTTTTTCTTCTAATAAATCATTAGTTATGATAGCATGTGGAGCATTTGTGGCGCTAAAAAATATCTCATATTGATTTAGTGCTTCTTTTAAATTTGCAATACTTTCATAGCTTGCATTTTCACCTAAATCCTCGCAAAGCTTTTGGGCATTTTGTATATCTCTATTTAATATCAATACTTTAGCCTTGGCATTTAGTAAATGCTTACAGGCTAGTTCGCTCATTTCACCTGCACCTACTACAACAGCAGTTTTATTTTCTAAATTTACAAGTTCTTTAGCTTTTGCCACCGCCACTGAAGCAACCGAAATAGGATTTTTAGAAATTTCAGTTTGATTTCTAACATTTGCCGCACATTTAAAAGCATAATGCACTGCTCTAGTTATATGCACACCACATCTTTGCTCTTGCAGGGCAAATTTATAAGCATCTTTTAATTGTCCAGCAATTTGTGTTTCACCAATAACCAAGCTATCAAGCGAACTTGCCACAGAAAATAAATGATGGATGGCTCCGCTATCTTCGTAAAAATCAGCCTTGATGCTTAAATTTTCTCTATCAACTCCACAAAGCAAACTAAGTGTTTTTAAAATATGCTCATTAATGCTTTCAACATCCCCAACAAAAAGAAAAATTTCAACCCTATTGCAAGTACTAAGCACTAAGCTTTCTAAAATTTTATTATTAGTATGGATTAGCTTTAGTAATTCTCTTTTTTTATCTTCATTAGAAAAGGAAAGTTTTTCTCTAGTAGCAATATCTGTATTTTTATGTGTAAAACTGATGCAGTAATAATGCATTAAAATTCCCTTTCTATCATGCTTTTAATAATATCTTCTAAATCTTTTATATTGTATTTTTTTATAGCTTTTAGTGCATTATTTGCACAAGTGTTTAGTTCTTGGCCAACTTGATTAAAAATTTCATGCTCTTGCATTTTACTTTTAATCCAAGCAAGCTCATTCACACTTAAATCTTTCTTGTAATAAGACTTAAGTATTTCTTGATCTTGTGGATTTAATTTTTCGTGTAAATATATATAAGCAAGAGTGGTTTTACCTTCTTTAAAATCATTCATAGCAGGTTTACCTAAAGTTTGCTCATCACCTTTGATATCTAAAATATCATCTACAATTTGAAAAGCTAAACCTAAATTTTTACCATATTCTGCAAAATCATCTTCATTTAAATTAGCAAGTATTGCCCCACACCTTGCACTAGCTTCGATTAAAATGGCTGTTTTATTATATATCATTTGTAAATAAGCGTTTTTATTAGTATTGAAAGTTTCGCTTAAATTTACATCCATTAATTCACCAACAGAAAGCATTACAACGGCATTAGAAATGATTTTTGCTAATTTTAAATCAATCAAAGAAAGCTCATAGAAGGCTTTTGAGTATAAAATATCTCCAAGCATGATGGCATTTTTAGCTCCAAATTGTGCATTGATAGACTTTACACCTCTTCTTAATTTTGCTTCATCAATCACATCATCATGCAATAAGCTTGCAGCATGAATTAACTCTATAATAGCACAGATTTTATAGCTAATATCACTTTCCCCAGCTATTTTTAAAAGTAGTTTTGAGCGTAATTTTTTACCACCTTGAAGTTTTGAACTCATGGTTAAAATAGGCTCATAATTTAATTCAGATAAAAATTCATGCATATACTGATCGATCTTTTGCACTATGCTTTCCTTAGTTTTCTTATAATTATATTTTATTAAATTTTACTTTAGTTTTGATTAAGAGTGGCTTTTCTAGGGTCTAAAAATTCTACTTCTAATTTCTTATCTCTATCTTCTATATACACAGTAAAAATAGCCTCACCTTTTTTAAAATCACTAAATTCAAGTATCAATCTTGCTCTATCTATATGAGGATTTTTATAATCAGGCACTAAGGTTTGATCAACCCAGTTTAAATTTCTTCTTAAAGACATCACAAATTGTCTAGGGTATTTTTTATACTTTGAATGAACAATGATATTAGTTTGATCAAATAAAGTCCATGAGAAGTCAAAATAATAAATCTCATCAGGGTAGTCAATTTCTTTTATTTTTACACTTGCTTTTTCATCTTTACTCAGGGTAAATTTATAAGTATAATCAAAAAATACTTCAGCCTTTAAAAAGTTAAACATCAAAAATAAAGATAAAAGTAAACGCAAAATCAACCCTCATGCCCTAAAATTTCAGCACTTAAGCCTATGTAAAAATCATTTTTTCTCTCATCTATTAAGAGTGAATTTTCCATTTGAAATTGCGCTACATCGCTTTCATTTAAATTATTTTTTTCTAAAAGCTCTATCATAGCGATATGATCGGCTAATAATTTTTCTAAAACATTTTCCAATGCACCTAAATTTGCATATTTTATTGTTTCAATAAATTTTTCTTTAGGGCTTTTTGCAAACATTTCATCAAAAATATCCATTTTTTAACCTTTCATGTGAGTTTGAATTTTTTCTATTAAAGTAGTTTTATCGTTAACTTCATCTAAGTCTTTAGTTTCTTTTTGCCAAGAAATATGTATATAATCCATCTTAGCATTTTTAGCACAAAGTCTGTCTTTTAAACTATCGCCTATAAAAATACTTTTTTCATATTTTGCTTCATCTGCGATTAATCTTAGCATCATAGGATCAGGCTTAGCTTCTATACCATAACTAACACCTAGTATTTTATCAAAATATGAAAGAATGTTTTGTTTTTTTAAAATAGGCACCAAGCTTTCTTGAGGTGCATTAGTAGCTATAGCCAGATAACAATCGTTTTTTTTACAAAATTCCAAAACCTCAAGCACACCATCAAAAAGCACCACACTTTGATCATAATGCTTAATAAAATATTTCTCATAACCTTCTTTAAAGCTAGTATGTGAGTAAGTATCAACCCCATAAAAAATCTTAGCATAATTTTGCCCAGGAGTATTGATAGTATCTAAAATAAACTCTCTTTTTAAAGGTTCTAAATTTAAATCCGCTCTTATTTCATTTACTGCATATACTATAGCATTAGCACTATCTATAAGCGTGCCATCCATATCAAAAATTACATTTATCAATATTCATCCTTAAATTTAATTTTATGTTTGTCTTTTTTATAACTTTGATTATTTTTTAGCTTATACAAAGCATTAGCTTTTGAAGTTAAGGTTTTTTGGTCTAAACTCTCATCTAAACACTCATTTACAAAAAGCTCTAAAGCTTTAGTATAAGTAGAATCCAAAAACACCGCTTGAACTTTTTCAAAGATTTTAGCATTTTTTTGCATTCTTTCTCTAAAAAGTGTTAAATCAAAATCTTCCCTTTTTAAAGCATTCACAGCAGAGTTGGTAAATTTTTCCAAAGCTCTTACATATTTAACTCTCAAAGCTTTTTCATCATTTTTCATTCTGCTGCACTTGTATTGATTCTACATTGTAATGCTTCTTGTACTAAATTTCTAGCTATTGAAGCTTCAGCATCTACAATGTGTAAATGTTTATCAGTGTGTGGGAAAATGATCTTAGCACCTGTACCACTTGTTTTTAAAACCGTTTGTATGGGTTTATTGAAATTAGAAAGCACTTGATAGAGCATATCAAGTTTAGCTTCATTGCTTATGGTTATAATAGCAACTGAGCATTCTTCTATATTAGCTACCTTTAGTGTTTCTACTTGCGCTACACTAGCAAAAAAAACATTCTCATTTCTGCTACGCCCAAGCTCAACTAAATTTAAATCACTTTCTAAAACTAGATATGGAATACCTGTTTTTTTGATCTTTTGCACCACTTCTTGACCTAATCTTGTATAACCAAAAATGATAAAATGATCTTTCATTTTTTGATCACACAGATAAAATTTAGCCATATCATTTTGCTCACCTTCGGCTGCGTTGGCTATTTTTCTAAGATTATTTAAAATAAAAGGTGTTGCAACCATAGTGATGATAGAAACTATAATAAAAATTTGTGCTGTTTTTTCATCTATAAGCGAATTTACTTGCATTAGTGAAAACACCGCTAGAGCAAATTCTCCAATTTGAGAAATACTCAAAGCAGTTTTTAAAGCTACTCTTTTTCTCGTATAAAGGATTAAAAGACCATAAATTACTACAAATTTTATCAATAACACCAAGCTTACAAAAACAAAAATCAAAAACCAATTTTCAAAAACTATATGAAAATCAATTTGCAAGCCAACACTGATAAAGAAAAACCCTAAAAGTAAATCCCTAAAAGGAACTAAATCTGCTTCTATTTTATGTTTATATTTAGTTTCAGCGATCAAAGCTCCAGCTATGAATGCTCCAAGCGAGTAAGAAAAACCAAAAGAATGTGCTAAAAAGCTTGCTCCTATTACGGTAAAAAGTATAGTAGCGATGAAAATTTCATTTGCATTGGTCTTAATGATAAATTTTAAAACATAAGTAAAAAGGTATTTGCCTATAAAATAAAGCAAAACAAGTAAAATCACAGCACTGACTAAGGTTGTAAATAAAAGCTTTGAAATATCAGCGTTTTGAGAGCTAAATATATCAATCATTAACAGCAGTGGTATCACAGCAATATCTTGAAAAAGCAAAATTCCCAAAGCTTTTCGGCCATATTCTTCATTGATATCGCCACTATCATTAAGTATTTTTAAAACTATAGCTGTGGAGGATAAAGCTAGGGCAAAACCTGCTATCATTGCTATATGGTTTGCTATACCTAAAATATAAGTTACAAGTAAAGTACAAACCAAGCCACAAGTTAGCATTTGTAAACTTCCATTTAAAAACACTTCTTTTTTCATTGCTAAAAGGTGTTTAAATGAAAATTCAAGCCCTATGGTAAACATTAAAAAAACTATACCAAACTCAGCCACATGGATAATGATTTCATTCGTGCTAAAACCATAAAATTCGCGCACAAACAAACCTGTGGCTATATAGCCTATAATGGTTGGAATTCCAAATTTTTTAAGTATAACATTAAGTACGACAGCAACTGCTACTGCAGTTAAAAATAAAGTTATAAAAGCATCCACTCACCAACCTTTTTTTGTAATGTTTTATTATTTTATTTTTTCTAAAAAAATTAAGTCAAAATTGCTTCTGTGTTTTACTACTGCTCTTGATTTTGAAGGATTATCTCTTCTATCAAGTTCTAATCTTAATTCTTCAATGGTATTTTCAAACTCATCAATTTTTGTTTTTAGTTTTAAAATCACATCAACACCAGCTAAATTAACTCCAAGATCTCTTGTTAAGCGTAAAATCATTTTGATTCTATCTATATCTTTTTGAGAATAAAGTCTCATTTTGCCATCGGTTCTACTTGGTTCAACCAAACCTTCTTTTTCATATTGTCTTAGAGTTTGTGGGTGTATGCTTAAAACCTTTGCAACAACACTTATAAGATACACCGGTTCATCATAACTATGCTCCATTGCATACTCCTTTTAAGGTAATTTTTCTTCTAAAATTTTTACAAATTCAGGATCAAGGCTATTAATATCAGGTATTTTTACATTTAAAATTAAATACATATCTCCATAAAGATCTGTTTTTCTATTTTGCACCCCATAGCCTTTAAGTCTGATTTTTTGATTGTTTTTAGAATTTGGCGGTATGGTGATTTTAACTTCTTTTCTTGGGGTATGTACGCTGATTTTATCTCCAAAAAGTGCTGTTTTTAAGCTAATTTCAACTTTTTTGTATAAATCATCATCTTCTCTTTCGTATTCATCGCTTTTTTCAAGCTCTACCTTTAAAATCAAATCTCCTTTTTGTCCTTGAAAGCTTTTTCCCTTACCTCGTATGCGTAGCTTTTCGCCATCTTTTATACCATGTGGAATTTTGATTTTAACTTGTTCGTTGTTGATATTTATAGTATGTTCACCACCTAAAATTCCTTTTTCAAAAGGAATTTTAACACTTGCTTGTAAGTCTAAATCCTCTTCAAAACCCCCAAAACCCCCAAAACCACTTCTAAAATTATTACTAGAGCTAAAGCCTCTGCCGAAACCCCCAAAGCCTCCGCCAAAAATATTATTCAAAATATCATTGATATCAGCTCCGCCTGCATTTCTTGAAAAATCATGAAAACTTTGCCCACCAAACATAGAATCACCATATCTATCATATTGAGCTCTTTTTTTCTCATCACTTAAAATTTCATAAGCGGCGTTAATTTCTTTAAATTTTTCCTCAGCACCTGCTTCTTTATTGATATCTGGGTGGTATTGTCTTGCTAATTTTCTATAAGCTTTTTTTATTTCATCTGCGCTAGCATTTTGCGAAACACCTAGTGTTTCATATAAACTATTACTCATTTTTTTATTCCTTATTTTTTATAAGATTATACCATAAACTTTAGTCTTAGTCAATCAAGTTTTATAAGTTTTAAAACTAAAGGTTTTATTTACAATTGCGTAAAAATAAAATTTTATACTTGTGTAAATTGATTTTACAAAGGATAATACATGAAAAAAACTATGGTTCTTTCTTTGGCGTTGGCAACTAGTCTTTTTAGTGCTAGTATTGATTTTAAACAAGCAGATGATAATGTAAAAAGATCTTTACCAACTGATAATCAAAATACTATACTCTCTTATCATGATTCTATACAAAAAGTTAAAAATTCAGTTGTGAATATCTCAACTTCTAAAACCGTTCAAAGTAATTCCTTTGGGATTGATGATTTTTTCAATGATCCTTATTTTAAACAATTTTTTGGTTTTGATTTTCCACAAGCTCCAAAAAGTAAAAAAAATAAAAAAGAAGTAGTAAGTTCGCTTGGATCTGGTGTAATTATTTCAAGCGATGGTTATATTATAACAAATAATCATGTTATAGAAGATGCTGAAAAAATTACTGTAAATTTACCTGATTCTAGCACTGAATATAAAGCTAAATTAATCGGGGCTGATCCTAAAACAGATTTAGCAGTGATAAAAATAGAAGCAAAAAACCTACCTGCTGTGGTTTTTGCTGATTCGGATAAATTATTAGAAGGTGATGTAGTATTTGCTCTAGGTAATCCTTTTGGTGTTGGAAGTAGTGTTACAAGTGGGATTATCTCAGCTTTAAATAAAAACAATATAGGTTTAAATCAATATGAAAATTTCATTCAAACGGATGCTTCAATTAATCCTGGAAATTCAGGTGGGGCTTTAGTAGATAGCAGAGGGGCTCTAGTTGGGATAAATTCAGCCATACTTTCAAGAAGTGGAGGAAATAATGGTATAGGCTTTGCAATCCCTTCTAATATGGCAAAATCTATTGCACAAAAACTTATCGAGCATGGAAAAATAGAAAGAGGATATTTAGGTGTAGTTATAGGAGCTTTAACTCAAGATATTAAAAAAGCTTATATCAATCAAGAAGGAGCTTTAATAACAGAAGTTCAAAAAGACTCAGCAGCTTATAATGCGGGATTAAAAAGAGGTGATTTGATTATAAAAGTAGATAAAACTGTGATTAAAAGCCCTATGGATTTAAAAAATTATATAGGAAGTATTGATCCAAAACAAGCTATAGAGGTAACTTATGAAAGAGATAATAAAGTTAAAACAGCTAAATTTATGCTAAAAACAGATGAAAAATCGCTACAATATGAAAAAGATTATATTGATGGTTTAAAATTAGTAGAGCTTGATTCTAAAAATAAACAACAATACCGCATACCTGAAAATATTAGTGGTATTTTAATCACTGAAGTTACTCCAAAATCAAAAGCAGAAAAAATAGGCTTTGAGCAAGGTGATATTATTATAGGTATTGATCAATATGAAGTTTCAAATTTTAAAGAATTATCTAAGGCTTTAGAATTAAATAAAGGCAAAGAATATGTTAAAATTTGGATTAATAGAGGTGGTATGGTTAGAGCTTTACTTTTTTAAGAAAGGAAGAAAATGACAAATATTTTAATGATAGAAGATGATTTAGAATTAGCTGAGATTATAGCTGAATATTTAGAGCAATTTGATATGAAAGTAGATATTGCTCATGAACCTTATATAGGTCTTTCAAGACTTGCTTTAAATCCTTATGATTTAATCATTTTAGATTTAAGCTTGCCTGGACTTGATGGACTTGAAGTTTGTGAAGAAATTCGTAAAAAATATGATACACCTATTATCATTTCAAGTGCAAGACATGATATTAGTGATAAGGTTACAGCTCTTGATTTGGGTGCAGATGATTATTTACCAAAACCATATAATCCTCAAGAGCTTCAAGCAAGGATTAAAAGTCATTTAAGAAGAATTTCAAATACAAAAACCGCTCAAGCTCAAGTTAAAAAAGATCTTGTATATGATAAATATAAACATACTATCACTATGAAAGATCAAGAAATTAGCTTTACCAATGCTGAATTTGATATTTTGAGTTATTTAATTAAAAAAGAAGGTGGAGTAGTGAGTCGTGAAGAACTTGTGTATAATTGTAGCTCTATTAGTGAAGATTCTAGCAATAAAAGTATAGATGTAATCATTAGCAGAATCAGACAAAAAATCGGAGATGATCCTAAAACTCCAAAATACATTCATTCAATCAGAGGTATAGGGTATAAATTAACTCAATGAATAAATCATCAATTTTTTATACCATAACCTTTGTTTTTTTGCTTGCTAGTGTTAGTGTGATTTTGGCATTTTTATGGCTTATAAAATATGATCAGCAAAATTACACTAATGAGCTTAATGCGAAATATTCTTTTATAGCTAATGCAAGATTATTGTATTTTAACCATGTAATTAGCGAAAAAGAATTTTATGAGCAAACAAAAAATTACAAAATGATAGAACTAACAACCCCATCTTCTATAAGAAAAATCATCTACAAAGCTGAAACCATAGCACGCGCTCAAACTAGCACAGGTGTAGTTGAAATCATTACTTTAGAAGATAATGTATATTTAAAAATCATTTTTGATGGTAAGCTTTATTTGTACAAAGATTTAGAATATCAAGGTTATCGTTATTTTGTGATTAAGCTTATTGCTAGTATAGTGGTAATGGTTTTATTGATTTTATATATTTTTATCATTAGAAAATTAAAACCACTTAGAGCTTTAAAAAGACAAATAGATAAATTTGGCGAAAATAAACTCAATGAAATTCAAAATGTCAGTAAAGGCAATGATGAAATTTCTCAAGTAGCAACAGCCTTTTATGAGTCTATTTTGAGAATTCAAAAACTAAACACTTCAAGGCAATTTTTCTTAAGAAATATTATGCATGAGTTAAAAACACCTATTACTAAAGGTTTAATTACTTTAGAAATGCTTGAAGATAGCAAATATAAAGAAAGATTAGTGGGTGCTTTTAATCGTTTGGAAATTTTGATTAATGAATTTGCAGCCATTGAACAAATTACTTCAGGTGCTGGTTTGATTAATTTAAAAAAATACAATATCTTAGATCTTTTAGATGAAGCTAAAGATATAGCTATGAGTGATGATGAAAAAGTAAAAATTAGTATCAAAGAAAGTTTTAGCGTCAATGTGGATTTTAAACTTTTTACTACTGCGATGAAAAATATGATAGATAATGCAACAAAATACTCTGATGAAAATTGCGTTACTATAGAAATAACTAAAGATTATCTTTGCTTTAAAAACAAAGGAAAAGCCTTAGATAAAGACTTGAAATACTACACTCAAGCTTTTACGCAAGGAAAGAAAAACAAAGATAGTTTTGGACTTGGATTATATATTGTTAAGACTATTTTAGATTCTCATAAACTTACGCTTTATTATGAATATAAAGATGGTATCAATCATTTTTATTTTAATGATATACAAAATATAATTTTAAACTAGGAAGCTCATGCCCTTATCGCGTTTAAATGAAGAACAATACAAAGCTGCTAGTGCTCCTTTTGGACACAATCTAATCATAGCAAGTGCAGGCACAGGTAAAACTTCAACCATAGTTGCAAGAATAGCCTTTTTACTTCAAAATAATATAAAGCCTGAAAAAATTATGCTTCTAACCTTTACAAACAAAGCTAGTAAAGAGATGATTGAAAGACTTAGTAGGTATTTTGATAAAAGCATTACTTCAAAAATCACAGCAGGAACTTTTCATAGTACTGCTTATTCTCTACTTAAAGAGTTAAATCATGATATTATTTTAAAACCTGCGAGTGAGCTTAAAATTCTTTTGCGTTCTATTTTTGAAAAACGCACTTTTCATCATTTAAGCGATACTAAACCTTATATGCCAAGCTATTTGTATGATGTGTATTCTTTATTTCAAAACACTAATGCAAATTTAGATGAATTTTATAATTGGTTTTGTCAAAATTATGATGAACAAGCTGTTTATGCTGAAATTTATGAAGATATTTTAAAAGAATACGAAGAAGAAAAAATGCGTTTTAACTATGTGGATTTTAATGATTTATTGATCAAATTAAAACATGTTTTAGCTTCACATCATTTTGAATTTGATGAGATTTTAGTAGATGAGTACCAAGATACTAATACTTTACAAGGTTCATTAATTGATGCTTTTAAAAGTAAAAGTTTATTTTGTGTGGGGGATTATGACCAAAGTATTTATGCTTTTAATGGAGCTGATATTTCTATTATAGGAAGTTTTAAAGATAGATTTATCGATGCAAATATTTTTACTTTAAATAAAAACTATCGTTCTAGTAAAAATATACTTGCACTAGCTAATAAAGTGATTTTAAACAATGAAAGATTATATCCTAAAGAATTGATTGTAACTAGAGAAGGAGATTTTAAAGCACCAAGTTTGCTAACTTTCAATGAATTATTTGATCAATACTCCACCATAGCAAAAATAATCTTACAAAGTGGAGTTAATCTTGATGAAATCGCTGTTATTTTTAGAAACAATTCTAGTGCAGATGGAGTAGAAGTTGCCTTGAGAGAACTTGGTATAGCAAGCAAAAGAAAAGGCGGGGGAAGTTTTTTTGAAAGCTTGGAAGTTAAAAACTTTTGCTCTATGCTTGCAATCGTGCTTAATCCAAAAGATATCATGGCTTTTATACACTTACTTGAATATACCAAAGGAGTTGGTGGGGTTTTAGCAAAAGATATTTTTGATGCTTTATTAAAATTAGGACATTCTAGTTTGATTAAAGGTTTTTTAAATCCTGATAGTAGTGTGAGTTTAAAAAAATACAAAAAACAAAGTTACCAACTAGGACTTTTTGATGATATTGAGGAGCTAGCCTCGCCTTCAAGATTTAATCTAAAAAGTGAATTTAACACCCACCCTATTTTAAGCCTTCCTAAAATCAACGAGCTTTGTGCGAAAAATCTTGAAAAAATTTATCTTTTTATTAAAAAAGCAAGTGAGTGTAAAGTTTCAACTCAGCTTGTAAATTTGATCTTAGAAAATGATTATTTTAAAGAAATTTGTGATATTTTAGCAACCAAAAGAGCGACTAATAAAAACTCCAATGTTGACTTAAATAAAAAAAATGAAATTTTAGAAAAAATCAACGCAAAAATGTTTGTATTAAAAGAACTTGCTAAAAATTACAGTGATAATTATAAATATTATAATTTTCTTACTCTTGGTGCTAGTGAAATGAGTAGTGGTAGTGGGGTTAATCTTTTAAGCATACATGCTAGTAAGGGGCTTGAGTTTGAGCTTGTATTTGTAATTGATCTTGCACAAGGAAGATTTCCTAATCAAAAACTCATGAGCATGGGTGGAAGTTTGGAAGAAGAAAGAAGGCTTTTTTATGTAGCAGTAACTAGAGCTAAGGATACTTTATACTTAAGCTATGCAAAATACGACAAGATTAAAAAAAGCAATTATCAACCTTCATGTTTTCTAATCGAAGCAGGTATGTGCAAAGAAGAACAAAAATAAGACTTTATTAATCTTTTTATATTATGATTAATAAAAATCATTCAAGGAGAAAAAATGAATAGTGTATTATTCAAAGGAAATAAAGTAAATCTAAAAGGAAACAACATCCAAGTTGGCGATATGGCTCCAAATATCACCTTAAAAGCTAAAGATCTTTCAGGTGTTGAAATTGCTCCAAAAGGCAAAACTCAAATTATTATCAGCGTGCCAAGCCTTGATACTCCAGTATGTGCAACTGAAGCTAGAGAATTTAATAAAAAAGCAGCAGCAAGTGGTGTAGAAGTAATCGTAGTTAGCATGGACTTACCATTTGCTATGGGTCGTTTTTGCTCAACTGAAGGTATAGATAATTTAACTGTTGCAAGTGATTTTGTTTCTAAAGAATTTGGTGAAAAATATGGTGTTTTAATGGCTGATGGTCCACTTGAGGGAATTTTAGCTAGAGCAGTGTTTGTAGTTAAAGATGGTGTGGTTGCTTATAAAGAATTAGTAAATGAAGTAACAGAACTTCCAAATATGCAAGCTTTAGAAAGCTTCTTTGGTCAAAGTTGTGGATGTGGTGGTTGTGGTTGCCACTAAAATTTAAAAGCCTTTTATAGGCTTTTAAAATTTAAAAACATGGAAAATTTTCTTTCTCATTTTGAAATAGAAAAACAAGATCTCAAACTTATACAAGAGCACTTACAAATAATAAGCATTGAAAAAGACTTTAAGGTCAATGATAAATGTTTAGGATTTATAAAAATTTTAAAAGGCGAGCTTAGAGCTTTTATTCTAACTCCAAATGCAAAAGAAATAACACTTTTTCATCTTAAAGAAAATGATGAATGTATTATTTGCTCTGAGTGTAATATGGATGGCATATCTTATGATGTTTTTATACAAAGTACTCAAAATACAAGTATAGCCATCATCCCCTCATCGATTTTTCAAATTTTAAAAGAAAAATACCCAAAAATTAATAATTATGTTTTAAGTTTAATCACTAAGCGTTTTAATACCTTAATCAAAGTTTTAGAACAAGCTTTATTTATGCCTTTATCTTCTAGAATTTGTGATTTTTTAAAAGAAAATGCTAGTAACAATACTTTAAAAATTACCCATGAAGCTTTAGCTAATCACTTAGGAAGCGCCAGAGAGGCCGTTTCAAGAATTTTAAAAGAATTAGAAAAAGAAGGTAAAATCAAACTTGAAAGATCTAAAATAATACTAATTTCTTTGTAACTTTATCACAGAAATACTTTTAAAATTTATTTATAATATCAACAAAAAAGGAGAAATTATGAGTAAATTAGAAAGAGTGCTAAGAATAGCTTTAGCCATAGTGGCATTTTCTTTAGGAGTTTATTTTTCAACTTGGTGGGGATTATTGGGTTTAATTCCTTTATTAACAGGTATTTTTGCTGTTTGTCCTATAAGAGTGCTTAGTGGAAAACAAGCTTGTCCACTTGGGGTTTGTCCTATTTCTAAAAAGAAAAATTAGGAATGATTTACTAGTTTTTCTAGCTTTGGTGTAATGACAAATCTACAATAAGCTTGGCTGGGATTATTTTTAAAATATTTTTGATGATAATCCTCAGCCTTATAAAATTTTTCTAATTTTAAAACTTGTGTAACTATAGCTTTAGCATAATATTTTTGTGCTTTTTGTAAAAAATCACTAATGATTTTTAACTCCTCATTAGTTTGATAAAAAACAACTGATCTATATTGTATCCCCTCATCAGCACTTTGTTTATCTAAGCTTGTTGGATCATGCATTTTGAGAAAAATTTCTAAAATTTTTTCTAATGAAATTTGTTTTTCATCATAAATTATCTTAGCTACTTCTATATTTTCATCGCCATTTATCACGCTTTCATAATTTGGATTTGGCTTACCACCGCTATAACCTACTTCTGTATAAACTACGCCTTTAATTTCATCAAACACAGCTTGAGTACACCAAAAACAACCCGCACCTAAGATGATTTCTTTATTTGTCATTACTTTCTAAATCCTCATTTTCTTTTAAAACAAGTTGCATAAGATAAAGTTCTTCTCCATCTATGATTTTTAAATCTTTATCTTCGCATTTTGGGCACCAAAAGATATTATTTTCAAGTACTCCGCTAAAATGGCATTTTTGACACTCAACTACTACTTCTTGGATATGCATAATAAATTTAGCATTTTTACACAAAGGACTATTTTCTTTAAAAGTTTCAAAGCTTCTTTGTAAAAGTGGAGGTTCAACCCCGCTTAAGCGCCCTATTTTAACATGCACTTCTTCAATAATTTTTCCTTGAGCATATTCTTCGCAAAGCTCTAGCAATGATTCTGTAATACTTAACTCATGCATTAGCAAATTCTTGGCAAAAGTTCGCCTTTTGGAGCTTCTAAAATGCGTTTTGCTCCATAAGCATTTTCTAAAACCACTCTTGCTTTTTCATTAGCTGTGATTTCACCTATAATAGCTGCATTAGCATTGAATTGTTTTAAAATTTCTAATGCTTTTTGCTCATCTTTTTTATCTACACAAATAATAAAAGTTCCTTCATTTGCAAGCTCATAAGGCTCATATCCAAAAAGCTCACAAACCCCTAAAACTTCATCACAAACTGGAATTTTTTCTTCATATATTAAAAGCTCTAAATTACTTAATTTAGCCCATTCATTTAAAACCGCACTAAGTCCACCACGCGTAGCATCACGCATTGCTTTTATAGAAATATCTGCATTTAAAAGTGTTAAAACTTCATCTTTTAAGCTTTTACAATCACTTTGGATATTTGCCTCTAAATTATTTCTTTCAACCAAAACTGCACAACCATGAGCTCCAATATCCCTTGAAACTAAGATACTACAACCACTTTTTAAGTCTTTGGTATTGATTTTTTGTATATTTTTACCTATACATGAAGTATTAATATATATTTCATCGCCTTTATTTTTAGGAACAACTTTGGTATCCCCACAAACTAGTTTTACTCCTGCTTTATCACATTCTTCTTTTATAGATTTTAGTATAATTTTTAACTTTTCTATTTCAAAACTCTCTTCTAAAATCAAAGCTAGTGATAAATATAGTGGTTTTGCTCCCACCATTAATACATCATTTACGCTACCACAAACTGCTAATTTTCCTATATTTATATCTTTTAAAAAGATAGGATTTAGTACAAAAGAATCGGTGCTAAAAGCTAAATCATCTAAAATAGCAGCGTCATTTGCTTCTTTTAAAACATCATTTTCAAAAATAGAAAAAATTTCATTTATCAAAGCATTCATTTCTTCGCCACCACCACCGTGGGCTAGAGTAATTTGTTTCATTTTATGCCTTATCTTGATAGTATTTATAATAAGCCGCACAAGCTCCTTCACTAGAAACCATACAGCTACCTATAGGATTTTTTGGAGTGCAAGTTTTTGCAAACACCTTACAATCATAAGGCTTAGCTAAGCCTCTTAAAATTTGACCACAAATACAAGCTTTACTCTCATCTTTACTTTGCACTTTACAATCAAACACTTTGCTAGCATCTAAGTGCGCAAATTCATCTTTTAAACAAAGCCCACCATTTATAATTACTCCAAGACCTCTAAATTCAAAATCACAAGGTTTAAAGTATTTTTCTACTAAAGCCTTAGCTTTTAAATTTCCTTCTTTACTAACTACTCTGTGATATTCATTATAAACTTCAAAAGTATTTGCATTCATTTGCTCTACTATATTTAACACACTAAGCATTATATCAACTGGCTCAAAACCACTCACTGCTATAGGGGTTTTATATTTTTTAGCAATAGGTTCATAAATGTTTGATCCTGTGATAACGCTTACGTGAGAAGGTCCTAAAAAGGCATCAATTTTTACATTTTCATCTTGCATGATAGCTTCTACCGCAGGTGGAACTAATACATGATTAATATGAAAAAATAAATTTTTTAAATTTAAGGCTATACTTTTTTCTATAATCACCCCACTCATAGGTGTAGTTGTCTCAAAACCTATGGTAAAAAAGATTATATTTTTCTCAGGGTTTTTTAAAGCTATATCTATCACATCCAAAGGTGTATAAAGC
This sequence comes from Campylobacter sp. LMG 7929, assembly GCF_024723595.1. Taxonomy (NCBI): domain Bacteria; kingdom Pseudomonadati; phylum Campylobacterota; class Epsilonproteobacteria; order Campylobacterales; family Campylobacteraceae; genus Campylobacter; species Campylobacter sp. LMG 7929. The sequence goes on from NZ_JANQCY010000003.1 coordinate 100,061, forward strand.
GCTCTAACATCAGCTCCTTTAGCTCTAAGATCAATTAAGCTTTCATAGCTTCCTGGCACTTTAAGCATATCGCCTAATACACAAAAGATAGTATTTGGCATACTTGCAAGCTTTAAAGCCACATCAATACGCTCTCTTGGCATAACACACACAGGACAGCCTGGGCCGTGAACAAAATTAATTTCTTTTGGCAATAAATCAGGTAAACCAAATTTCATAATACTATGCGTATGTCCACCACAAATTTCCATGATATTAATAGGCTTAGTAATTTTAGAAGCAATAAGTTCTTTTAGGGTTAAAATTCTTTCTTTATCTCTAAAATCATTAATTAAATCCATTTTTTAGCCCCATATCGCCTTCATTTTCATCAATTTGTCCATTTTGCATCTTCTCTGCTATATCTGTATAAATTTTTAAACTCTCTTGTGCAGCTTGAGTGTCAATTTTTTCCATAGCAAAACCCACATGTATAAGCACATAATCACCTACTTTTAAAGGTTCGCTTATCAAGTCTAAACTCACTCTTCTTTTAACCCCTAAAGTTTCTACTATGGCTGAATTTAGCTCATCAATTTCTAAAATTTTAGAAGGTATAGAAAGACACATTAGTTAAGCTCCTTTTTCATTTTTAGATAATTTATCCAAAGATCAAACCCTGTTTTTGTTTTGCTATCTAAAATCATAATATCTATTTTAGGATTTAGCCTTTTAGCAGCCATAGAAGCCGCTTTGAAATCAAAGTCAAAATGCTGAGCTAAATCGGCTTTAGTAATGACTAATAAATCAGCCTTTCTAAACATCACTGGATATTTTTCTACCTTATCACTACCTTCTGTTACTGAAAGTAAAACCACATTTAAATGCTCGCCTAAATCATAACTTGCAGGACATACTAAATTTCCCACATTTTCAACAAAAACTATATCAAGTTCGCTAAGTTTAAAATGATGTAAAGCTTCATGCACCATAAAAGCATCTAAATGACAAGTTTGTCCTGTGGTGATTTGATGAGCTAAGCCTCCTGCTTTGATAATGCGGTTTGCATCATTATTAGTTTCTAAATCCCCTTCAACCACGGCTATTTTTAAATCATCTTTTAAAGTTTTTATAGTTTCTTCTAAAAGTGTTGTTTTACCGCTTCCTGGAGAACTCATTAGATTAATACAAAGAGTATTACACTCATTAAAATGCTCTCTATTATGAGCTGCTTGGTGATCATTTTTTGATAAAATTTTACTAATAACATTAATAGTTTTTTCATCTTTTAAAACTGGATTTTCATGATGGTGATCATGATGATGTTCATGTTCATTAATAGAACAACCGCAATCTTTACACATAATCTTTCCTTTATATTTTTATTTTATTGTATATAAAAAAGTATTAAAAAAATATGAGTTTTATTAAGTTTTTAAAGATAAATAATACACAAGTTGCCCAAGTGCAATAGAACTATCGTTGCAAGGAAATTGTAAAGAAGTTTTATAAGCAATTTTTTTTCGAACTAAAATTTCAAGTAAGGTTTTGTTTTGAAATACCCCACCACATAAAAGCACTTCTTCTTTAAAATCTTTTGAATATTCTATAATTAAATTTGCAATGCCATTAAGCAAACCTGTGCTAATTTTAACTTTATCTTTATCTTCTAAAGCTTGCAAAAAAGCATTTTTAAAGCAAATTTCTTTTTCTTTGATGTCAAATTTGTAACTATAATCAAGATTTTTATCATAATATTTTTCCATCAAAAGCCCAATTTGTGCTTCATAATCAAGCTTTTGTATATCAAAAGCAAAAGCGCCAAAAGCATCGATAATCCTACCAAGAGAACTCGTATATAAAGAGCTTTGAGTGTGAATTTTTTTAAGATTATTTAATTTTACTTGAGAAAATTTAGCTAAAAACTCGCTAGCTTTGCTTTCTAAATTAAAATCAAAAATTAAAGCTAAAGCTAAATTTGCGATATTTTTAATATCTGCATTAATTAGTTTGAAATTTTTAAAATGATTTAGCCTTTCATAGCTTTTTAAATTCGCTCTAAAAATCTCTCCACCCCAAATTTTTCCATCATCTCCATAACCTGTTCCATCAAAAACAAAGGCTAAAACATCATTTTTGTAAATTTTGTGTTCAAATAAACAAGCGCACAAATGTGCATAGTGATGTTGCACGCGAAAATTTTTATAATCTTTAAATTCTTTTACATAGTTAAATTGTGGGTGTTTATCGCTTAAAATCTGATCAAAATTTAGTTTATAAGAGTTTTGAAAGAAAGTTAAAATTTTAAAAAATCTCTCTTGTATGTCTAAACTTTTCATATCGCCTATATAAGGAGAAATGAAAATTTGATTTTTAAAAAAACATGCAAATTCATTTTTTAGCTCACTTCCCAAAGCTAGAATATTTTCTTTTACATTATAAATATCTGCTGTGTTAATATAAAGTGGGTTAAGACCTCTTGAAGTCCTTAAAAACATTACTTCTTTACCGATAACTTGAGCAATGCTATCATCGCTTGAATTATGTATTGCTCTATCATAATCAAGATAAAAATCAAACACATCACTAAGTTGCTCTAAAAGTTTTGTTTCTTCATAAATAATGCTTTGTGAGCTTAGATTAGCACTTGTTGCAATGATAGGTTTTTTAAAATGCTCAAAAAGCATTAAATGTGTTCCCATATAAGCTAACATAATACCTATTTTATTAGTATCTGGCGCTAAGCTTTTATGGATATTTTTACTATTTAAAATAACTATGGGTTTTAAATTTGAAGTTAAAAGTTTTGCTTCAGCTTTATTAATAAAAGCTAATTCCTGAGCCATTTTAAGATCTTTTACCATAATAGCAAAAGGCTTTTTAGGGCGATTTTTACGTATTCTAAGTTCATTTATAGCATTTTCATTTGTGCTATCACAAATTAAATGAAACCCACCCATACCTTTAAAAGCTATGATTTTACCTTGTTCTAAAAGTTTTGCAAGCAAGATAAAAGCTTTTTCATCTTTAGCTAAAATATTTTGATTTTTATCTTTTAAAAAGATAGTAATTTTACATTTTGGACATGAGAGTGGTTGAGCATGAAAGCGACGATTAGTAGGTTCTTCATACTCGCTTTGACAAAAAGAACACATTTTAAACTCATCCATAGTCGTATTAGCTCTATCATATGGAAGTTTTTTTATAATAGAAAATCTTGGCCCACAATTTGTGCAAGTGATGAAAGGGTATTTAAAACGTGGATTTTTCTCATCATAAAATTCATTATAGCAATCCTCACAAAGAGCAAAATCACTCAGAATCGGACTAAATTTTTCACTATCTTGTGAAGTACTTATACTAAATTCATTATAAGTTTTTTGAAGTTTTTTATAAGAAAAATTAAAATCATCTATCCTAGCTAAAGGTGGTAAATTAGCAAAAAGTTTTTCTTTAAAAATTTCTAATTCATCATTGCTACACTCAAGGATTACAACAACACCTAAGCTGTTGTTGTAAACTTCACCTTTTAAATTAAGCTCTTTAGCTATATTAAAAACAAAAGGACGAAAGCCAACGCCTTGTACTAGCCCTTTAATATGAATTTCATATCCAAAGTGGGACATCACTTAACTTAAAAAATGGTATGTGTTTAAATACATTTTTACTAAGGCTTTTATGCTCAAACAAGCTCCCACTAAGCACGGCACAATCAACTTGCTCTTTAGCCTTTAAATCATCAAATAAATCCCTTAAAAAATACGCCAAACTCTCAACAACGCCTAAGGCTATGATTTGATTTTCTACTCCAGCAAGCTTAAAACTCATCACGCTTCTTAAGGTCTTAGTATAATCAAATTCTTTTTGCTCATTAAGCTTAAAATCTATCCTAACACCTTTTGCCATTTTACTCTCATCTGCTAAAGCTAAAAGCGCTAATGCTGCTTTTTTCTCGTTTTCACCAAGCTCTAAAATCATCCCTACCATGCCAAAAAGATTAAAAAAATTATTAGCCATATTTAGTTCTTTTCGCACTAGGGTAAATTCTTTTTCATAATTAGCTAATAATCTCTTAGCAACATCATCTTGACTTATAGTTTCATAAAACTCATCAAAGCTTTTTGGTAAATTTAGTTTTAAAAGATTGATTTCTTTATCAAGTAAGATAATATCATCATATTTTTTACTAAGTTCTAAAAGCAAAGGCTTTTTGTCTTTAAAATCAGATAATATACAAGAAATTCTTGCAAAATTTTTATCTTCTTTTTGAAAAATCAAATTTTTAAACTCAGGTAAAATATAATCATAACCCCTGCAAACTACTAGTTCATTTTCGATTAAAGCCACTTCAAAATCATCTTCAAAATGTTCTAGCTTTTTAAAATTTAAAAACTTAATTCCTTCTTTTTCAAGCTCAAAACATAAGGCAAACAAGAAAAGATTATCGTATATTTTTATTTTAAAATACTCATGATTTAATTGATGATTTTGTCTAAAAATAGCATTAAATTTAAGTTTCATTAGAGGTTTTTCAACCCCTGCTAAGATTTTAAACTGCTCGTTATTACAAGAAAAAAATGCATTGATATGCTTTGGATCACAAGGTATTAAAAAATCATCCAATGCTTCATTAAAAATTTCAAAAGCATATATTCCTTTTGAGCTTTTAAAATATATTTTATCTTTGTTTTTTAATTTTTCTAAGGCTTTTTTCAAGTTATCGTAGAAATTTTCTTTAGTGATTTTTATAAAATCTTCTTCTATTTTAAAATCTTCTTCTATTTTAAATTCTTCTTCTATTTTAAATTCTTCTTCTATAAAAATACCCCATTCATTTTCTAAAAGCTCGCCATTAGTATAAGCATTTGCATTAAGTCTTGTTAAAAAACTTCTTTTGGTGAAAGTTTTTTCTTTTTTTATAGGTGTAAAATCTTCTTCTATAACTTTTAAGTCAAATTTGTTTAAAAAAACACTATGGCTGATATTTTCTAAATTAGAACAAAAGGCTTGAATTTCATCTTTTTCACCTTTAATTTTAATGATGATTTTTTCATCTTTTTGCTCATAATCATACACATAATCTTTAGCATAATAAGCTAACAAATATTCAAAAATATCGTTTTTAGATTTATAATCAAAAGTAATTTCTAAAAGCAAGTTAAAAACCTTAAAATTAAATTTTTTTAAAGCATAAATATAACAATTTTAATTCTAAGGAAAGCTTAAACAAGCTATCTAAAATATAGATAGCTTATCATTTTAGTAGTTAAATTCAGAACCGATAGCGATTTTTTGAATTTCTTTTTTGTTTTCAAGTTTTAAAAGTGGAGCATTTTTATCCATACCTAAAACTTTTGCTTTTTTGCCATCAAGTAATAATGCAACACCTTCAGGCAAAGCATAAACAACTACTTTAGGATTAACAATCAAAAACTCTTCTAATCTTTCCTCACGACTTTCACCATTATGTCCTACTGGCTTACCTGAGATAAAATGTGGATTGATTTGATGAGGGAAGATATTAAAAGTGTTGAATGATTTTGGTTCAACTATAGGCATATCATTAGTTGTCATCATAGTTGCACCTGCTACATTTGAACCTGCTGACCAGCCAACATAAGGTACACCCTCACTTACTCTTTTTGCAATGAGTTCAACTAGGTTATTATTGTAAAGTTGATTTACAAGTTCAAAAGTATTTCCGCCCCCTACAAAAATCGCATCAGCACTTTTAACAATATCAACAGCATTACCTCTATGCACACTAATTATTTGAAGTCCTAAACTTTCTAAAGCTTTAGCAACTTGTGCTTCATACTGTTCATAAGTTTTTCTAACACCTGCATAAGGTATAAATGCTACTTTTTTGCCTTTTAAGTTATTTTTTTCAACAAATTCTTTAAGCCAAGGTAAAGCATGGTTTAAATATCCAGTGTCTTTATAGCCTGAACTTGAGAGCAATAAAGCTTTTTGCTTATCTTTTGGAAAATTAACTACATCATTAGCATTTAAAGCCACACCGCTAAAAAGCATAGCAGCTAAACCAAGAGCACCTACTTTTAACAAATTTCTTCTTTTCATTGTTTTTCCTTTAAAAGATATTTAAAAACAATTTATTTTAATAAATGATTTTTTAAATTAAAATAAATTTTTGTTAAAAAATAAGACTTTTTAGAAAAACCTCTCTTGTCTTGTAATCAGGCATTAATTTATGTAAAAAATCATAAAATTCTTTTTGATGATGTGGGTAGATTAAATGTGTAAGTTCATGCAAAATCACATATTCTATAGCTTTTATAGGTTTTTGCATGAGTTTTAAATTTAAGTTTATATATGCTTTTTGATGATTGCAAGAACCCCATCTTGAAATCATTTCTTTAATACAAATTCTTTGTACCTTTCTCTTGTGGATAAATTGCCATTTTTTTATAAAATACTCAAAAATCACCCTAGCACTACGCCTTAAGAAAAGATCTAAGGCTTTTTGATTTTTTGCAAAAATTTTATCTTTTTTTATAAGAACCTTTTTATGATTTTCGTTAAAAACTAGCTTGTATTTTTTACCTAAAAAATACAATTCATCACTTGCTAAAACTACTCTTTTTAAAGAAAGTTCTTTTTCTTTGGCTCTAATCCAACTTTCATTTTTTTCTAAAAATCTTAAAACATCTCTTTGCTCATAATATAGCGGTATACTAAGCTTGAAAGTTAAATCCCTATCTACCCTAAGTCTTAAGTATTTAAGTTTTTTCTTTTCAAAAGCAAAACGAAATTCTTTAAATTCTAAAATTCCTTTTATACTAGTGCTTTGCCTTGCCATTTTTTACTTTTCCATCTATATGAATTGACTATACCGCGTAAAAACTCATCTGCACAAAAACCTACCCAAACTCCTAAAATTCCAAGTCCAGCATAAAAACAAAGCACATAACCAACCGGTAAAGAAACTCCAAGCATAAATACCACTCCACTTAAAAACGGAAACCTCGCATCACCACTTGCTCTTAGCGAATTCACCATGACTATATTAAAAGTTCTTGAGATTTCTAAGAATATTGAAAGAGTAAAAAGTGGTATCATAAGTTCTTTTAAACTTTCTTCAAGCTTTACTACACCCATGGTAAAATCTTGCAAAACATAATTAAGTAAAGCCACAAAAGCACTTGCAACCACGCTAAAATACAAAGCTATCCAAGTATGTTTATAAGCTACATTTAAGTATTTTGCACCAACTAATTTACCTATGATAATCTCATTTGCCACGCTTATAGCTTGCCCTACTAGCATGATAAGTAAAGAAATTTGAAAATAAATCGTTTGAACACTTAAATTTTCTTTACCTAAACTTGCTACAAAAGCAAAAGCTATAGTGTATTGTATAAACCATATCAAATGCTCTCCTGCTGCAAAACCACCGATATTAAAAATCTTTTTAAGTACCACTTTTTCAAGGTTTATCATCTCTTTAATTTTAAGATGAATTTTGAGCTTAAAACTAAGTATTGCTATAAGCATACTAAAGGCTACCAAACGCCCAAGTATATTACTAAGTCCTACTCCAAAAAGCTCTAGCTTAGTAAAATGCAATACATAAAAATTTCCTATAAATATCACAACATTCATCAATAAGGTAGTAAACATAACCCAATAAGCCATATTATACACCCTAATAATAGCAGCCAAAACTATACCCATAGCATCAAAAAACAAACAAATTCCAAGCATATGCAAGTAAATTTCACTGTCTTTTAAAAGTTCATTTGGAATTTGCAAAAGATAGAGCAAAAACTCTCCATGCCATAAAATCAAACTTCCACACACAAAACCAAGCAAGGCATTTAAAAATAAACTTTGATGAATTGCTTTTCTTGCTAGAGTGTAATCTTTAGCCCCTAAAGCTTGGGCAATCACTACACTACAACCCACACTTAAAAAACTAAAAATAATGATAAATAAATCTGCTACTTGATTACCCGCACCCATAGCTCCAACTAAAAAGTTAGAATACTGCGAAACCATAACGGTGTTGATAATCAAAGAAAAATATCTTAAAAACATTTCAAGTAATATAGGCATACTAAGATGTTTAAGTGAAAGTTGTTTGCTTGCCATGAATACTCTTTTTGATAATAATCTTTTGAAAGTAAAAAGTAATTTTACTTAAAAATTACTTTTTTAAAGATAAATATATTTTTAATTATACTGATTTTAAGAATAAACAAATATATTTTAGAAATTTTGATTAATTATATCATCAAAAATTCTAAATAAATAAAAATTATCCAAAAGCTCCATTTAAATAAGCTTTTGTTTTTTCTTCTTTAGGATTTTCAAAAAATTCTTTACTCTCTCCAAATTCTACAAGCTCTCCTAAATGAAAAAACGCAGTATAATCAGCTACGCGCTTAGCTTGTTGCATGTTATGTGTTACCATGATCATGGAAAAATTATGACTTAATTCCTTAACAAGCTCTTCTATAATGCTTGAAGATATAGGATCAAGTGCAGAAGTTGGTTCATCTAAAAGTAATAATTTTGGCTTTATAGCCAAAGCTCTTGCAATACAAAGGCGTTGTTGCTGACCACCTGAAAGTGCTAGAGCATTTTGTTTTAGTTTATCTTTTACTTCCTCAAAAAGACCCACTTTTTTAAGACAATCTTCCACTAAAGCATCTTCTTCATCTTTATTTTTGATCATCCCATGAAGTTTTGGAGCATAAGAAATATTATCATAAATGCTTTTTACAAAAACATTAGGTTGTTGAAATACCATTCCGACTTTTTTTCTAAGCACAACTAAATCTTGATTTTTAACATCTTTTCCATCAATCTCAACAAGACCATCGATTTTTGCTATTTTGTCATTCATCCTATTAAAACAACGCAAAAATGTGGATTTTCCACAGCCTGAAGCACCTATTAAAGCTGTGATTTTATTTTTTTGAATTTCCATATTTATATCAAACAAAGCCTGTTTTTTACCATAAAATAAATTTAAATTTGTTGTTTTTGCTATCATTTTATTTTCCTTGAAAATATCTTCTTAAAAGTATTGCTGCTAAATTTAAAATCACCAAAAGAGATAAAAGCACTATAATCCCTGCTGCTGTTCTTTCTAAAAATGCACGCTCTGGCATAGCTGACCATGAAAAAATTTGAGCAGGCAAAACACTTGTTGGTGCAAAAACACTATTTACCACATCAGGTATAAAAGCTATCATACCTATAATCATCAAAGGTGCGGTTTCACCAATAGCCCCTGCTAGAGTTAAAATAGAACCTGTTAATATCATAGGCATTGCTAAAGGTAGCATAATGCCTTTTATCATTTGAATTTTAGTCATTCCTAAAGCATATGCAGCATTTTTCATATTAATATCCACACTTTTTAAGGCAGCTTTAGTTGAAACAATAATAATAGGCAAACTCATAATAGCCAAAGTCAATCCCCCAACCAAAGCACTAGAACGAGGCATGCCAAAAAGATTAATAAACACTCCAAGACCTAAAAGTCCAAATAAAATACTAGGAATGCTAGCTAAATTATTTATACATACTTCTATAAAATGCGTAAATACATTTTGCGGAGCAAATTCTTCTAAATAAATAGCTGCTCCAACTCCTATTGGGATACTCACAGCCATACATACTAACATTACAAGCAAAGTTCCAACCACAGAAGCAAAAATTCCTGAATTTTCAGGTGATTTAGAATCTCCATTAAGGAAAAAATTTGTGTTAAAACTTAGTTTGATTTCTTGCTTTTGAACTAGCTCATCAACTAATTTTTTTTGTTCATCGCTTAGTTTATTGTAATTTTTTTTCATATATTGATCAACTTCAGAATTTGCTAAAAGCCAAGATTTTTCTTTGATTTGACCTGTTCTTATTTTCCTTTGTTCAGCGCGCGATAAAAGCTCATATGAAGGGCTATTTCTATCAGCATGGGCATAAATGTAAGTTTGCTTAAAAGCTCCTATCCCAAGATACCCTACACTTGATAAAAAAATACAAAGAAAAATAAGGTTTATATAAAGCCCTATTTTACAGAATCTTTTGAAATTTTTTGAAGCTTTTTTTCTTTGTTTAAAAAGTTTTTTCATAAATTTTTCCTTTTATGGAAGCGGTTTATCAAATAAACGCTAAAAATATTAATGATTAATGTGATAATAAAAAGCACAAGCCCTAAAGAAAATGCACTTAAAGCTAAAGAACTATCAAAAGCTTGATCGCCACTTAATGCTTCTACTATTTTTACAGTCACTGTTGTCATATCTTCTAAAAAATTCATTGTTAAATTTGGACGCAATGAAGCAGCCATAACAACAATCATCGTTTCACCTAAAGCTCTTGAAAGTCCTAAAAGACAAGCTGCAACTATGCCTGGCATTGCTTCTGGTAAAATTACTGCAAATACAACTTCTTTTTTAGTCATACCTAAAGCATAAGCTCCATTTATCCTTTTTAAACTTACAGCTTCAATGCAATCTTGTGAAAGTGAAGCCACTATAGGAACTATCATAATACCCATGATAAAACCTGCACCTAGGGCACTTTGAAAACTAGCTTTGATACCAAAAAGAGAAAAAAACCACACTATAAAAGGAGCTACAACTATGGCTGCGAAAAATCCAAAAACTACAGTAGGAATTCCTGCTATGATTTCTAAAATAGGTTTTAAATAGTTTTTAGATTTTTTACCTGCAAATACTCCAAGATAAATAGCACACATTATGCCTAAAGGTAAGGCTGTTAGCATTGCTATTAGTGAAATATAAAAAGTTCCCCAAAATAAACTCAAAGCACCAAAAACCCCATGCTTGCTACTTCCATCAGCACCTACAAATGCAGCATCTGCTGCCCACTGACTTGAGAATAAAAAAGTAAATACGCTTTCTTTTTGAAAAAATTTTAATGCCTCTATTAAAATAGTTAGCATAATAGCAAAGCTTACTACTACGCTAACAAAAGCACAAAGAAAAAGCGTTAATTTTATTATTTTTTCTTTTATCAATTTTTCATCCTAAAAATTAAAAAACTTTCCCTGTTTTAACAAGCTCATCAGTTAATAAACCTTTTTCTTCTATATGTTTTTGGGTTTGTTTTAAAGTTTTTTCATCCAAAGGAACCAATCCTATTTTTTCTAATTCTGCTCCGCTTTTAGCTAAATCATCACTCATATAAATTTTTGCAAATTCAAATACTTCTGGATTTTTCTTAGCATTCATATATATAAACAAAGAACGAGCTAGTTTATATTTTCCTTCAGATATATTTTTCTCATCAGCTTTTACACCATCAATGTAAGCAGCATTAATCTTATCATCATTGCTAGCTAAAAATCCGTATCCAAAAAGCCCAAAAGCTTCTTTATCAACAGAAAGTTTTGAAACAATTAAATTATCATTTTCACCGCTTGGTATAAATGCTCCATCTTGGCGTATAGTTTTATATGCACCTTTATATTCAGGAATTTTTTTAGAAATATCTACCATTACAAGCTCTTCTATACTATCTCTTGTTCCTGAACTTGATGGAGGACCATAGATTGTAATTTTTCTATTTGGTAGATTTTTATTGATTTGTTGCCAATTTGTATAAGGATTTGGGACCAATTTTCCATCTTGTGGAATTTCTTTGGCCAAAGCTAAAAATAACTCATGTAAGCTTATATTTAATGGAGCATTGATTTTATTTTGAGCTAAAACTATGCCATCATAACCTATCATAATACCGACTATATCACTCACGCCTGATTTTTTACAAGTTTCAAATTCACTTGGCTTGATTGCCCTTGAAGCATTAGAAATATCAGTAATTCCTTCACAAAAAACTTTAAAACCACCACCTGTGCCAAGACTTTCAACTATAGGTGTTTTTGTATTTTTTATAACAGCATATTCTTCAGCAACAAAAGAAGTAAAAGGATACACCGTTGATGAACCTGCTATTTTTAATTCTACTGCTTCTAAACTAACAAAGCAAGCCACACTTAAAGCCAAAAGTTTTTTCATTTTTTCTCCTTAGTTAAAAAGTAATGAAAATTTAAAAAAACTTGGAAACATTTTGGATACATATATTTTTTGATATAATTTTTATATGTTAAATATTATTTTGATAGAAGATGATAAAGACTTAAATGAATTAATCACACTAAGACTTAGCCAAGAAAATATAAAAATTTATAGTTATTTTGATTTTTTTGACTTAGAAAATTTTCTAGATACAAATGAAATAGACTTAATCATCATGGATAGAAATTTACCAAGTGGCGATAGTGTAGAGATGATAAAACAATTAAGAAAAAAAGGTTATATGGAGCCTGTGATTTTTCTTAGTGCAAAGACTTTACAAAAAGATATTTTAGAAGGTTTTGAGCAAGGCTGTGATGATTATATATGCAAACCTTTTGATTTTAATGAACTTTTATTTAGAATCAAAGCCGTAACTAAAAGAAATAAAACTCCAAAAGAACAAATTTCTTATCAAGATTTTACTTTATATATAGAAGAAAGGAAATTAATTCATCAAACAAATACATTTGAAAATTTATCAACCCTAGATGTAGAATTACTCAAGTGTTTTTTTAATCACAAAAATCAACTTCTAAGCCGTCAATTTTTAAGTGAGCAAGTATGGAAAAATGACACAACAAGCGATAAGACAATCAATACAGCTATTTTAAGATTAAAACAAAAAATTCCACAAATTAAAGAGAATATCATTTCAGTGCGCTCGGTGGGCTATAAATTGTGCTAAAAATAAAAACATTTTTCCTTTTTACACTTGGATTTTTTTGTATTGCTTTTTTCATATTGTTTTATTTTTTCAATGAAAGTTATATCAATACTACGGTAAAAAACACTTACGAGCAAAAACTAAAAACACTCAATGATATTTTACAATTTCAGTTATTAGATACACTAAATTCCAACAATATCAAGCAATTTGCTCAAAATACTAGAGCAGATTTTATCATTAAACAAAATGATGATATTTTTTCATCATTAAAAGATTATTCTTATTTTCTAAATCACTTTGAATCTAATTTTACTCATGATTTTTATAAGAAAAAAGAAATTTATTTTAAAGCTTATACTTATAAAAACTATCAATACATCATCATTGTATATCCTAAAATACACTCTTTGGTGCAAAATTTTTGGATTAAAAATATTATTATTTTTTCTTTCTTTTTACTTATACTTGTTGTGTTTTATTTTGTTGTATTTAATTTTTTCAAAAATTATTTTCAAGAATTATTATTGTTTGTTAAAAGTATCAAATCAAATACTAATTTCATTTTAAAATATAATTTCGTTTATGAATTAAAAAATTTAAATTTACGCTTATTGAAAATTAAAAAATTACTCATCAAGCAAGAATTAAAAAACAAAAAACAAGCTAAAAAAATTCAAACCAAAAACACCCAACTAAGCAATGTAATCAGCGCTATATCACATGAGCTTAAAAATCCTATAAGCGTTATAGATTTGAGCTTGCAATCTTTAAAAGAAACTAATGATGAAAATATGAAATTATTTTTACTTGAAAAAATTCACAAACAAAGTGTAAAAATCAATCAACTAACACATAAACTCAATTTTGTTTTTAATCTTAATTTTAATTCTTTAAATTTAGAAAAATTTGACCTATATGCTTTAAGTAAAAATTTATTAGAAAGTTTTAGAGATGATAGGTTGAAAATTCAAGGCCAAACAAGCTTTATCATAGCGGATAAATTTCTCATAGAACAAGTTATCATTAATCTAATAGACAATGCTCTAAAATACAGTAAAAAAGAGGTACTAATCATCATAAAAAATCAAAATTTTACTATCATAGACCAAGGTATAGGCATAGAAGAAAAACACCTTAAATTTATAACAAAAAAATTCTACAAAGCAAACTCAACACACAACAACTCTTTTGGACTAGGATTGTTTTTAGTTAAAAAAATACTCACTTTACACAAAAGTTCTTTAAAAATTCAATCTAACCCGCAAAAAGGTAGTGTTTTTTCTTTTAATATTAATTTATAATTTATAAATACGCTTATTAATGTATTTTTAATGTAGTTCTAACTAATATAATAAAAAAATAATTCATAAGGAGAAAAAATGCTATCTAAAGAAGTAGTGGCTTTATTAAACGAGCAAATCAACAAAGAAATGTATGCAGCAAATTTATATTTGAGTATGAGTTCATGGTGCTATGAGCATAGCTTTGATGGTGCGGGTGCGTTTTTGTTTGAGCATGCAAGAGAAGAAAGTGATCATGCTAGAAAACTCATCACTTATTTGAATGAAACTGATTCTAAAGTAGAATTAAAAGAAGTTAAAAAACCTGATAGTGATTTTAAATCATTGCTTGATGTGTTTGAAAAAACTTTTGAGCATGAGCAAAGTATCACTGCTTCTATTAACAATCTTGTAGATTTTATGCTTTCAAGTAAAGATTATTCTACTTTTAATTTCTTGCAATGGTATGTAAGCGAACAACACGAAGAAGAAGCACTTTTTAGAGGTATAGTAGATAAAATCAAACTCATAAGCGATAATGGCAATGGCTTATACATGGTAGATCAATACATCAAAAGCTTAATTAATAAATAATTTTTAGCTTCCATGAATTTGGAAGCTAAATATCTTTTAATTTAAAAGAATTCTTGCAAAATAAAAGAAAATTTGCTAAAATGCTTTTTATTTAAAAGGATTTTTATGCAAATGAATGAAATTACTGATAAACTTAAATTTATACTCCAAAAAGAAGGCATAAAAAACGCCAAAGATTCTGATGTGGCTAAAATGCTAAATATCAATCCTGATACCTTTTATAGTATGAAATTTAGAAATTCCATACCTTATAAGCAAATACTTCATTTTTTAAATGAAAGAAATATCAATATCAATGCATTTTTTTATGAAGACTCTCTTGAGAGTAATACTCCATCACTTGATCTAAACTATAATGTTTTAAAATATTATGATGTTAATGCTTCTATGGGAGGTGGGGCTTTAAATGATAATGTAAGTTTTTCTGAAGTGATTATAGATGAAAAACTAAGTGATTTTTTTGGCTCTAAAGATTGTGATATCATCCCATGTATAGGCGATAGCATGGAACCTGAAATAAAAGATGATTCTTTATGCTTAGTAGATAAAAGTAAAAGCTTTAAAGAAGGCGGAGTTTTTGCGGTAAACACTCGAGATGGTTTGTTTATCAAACAAATTTTTAAAAGTAATAAAGGTGGGGTTTATCTGCACTCTTTTAATCTAAGCTATGCAGATGTTCATTATCAAAATGGCGATTTTTTAATCGTGGGTAAGGTAGTAGGGACTATAAGTAGAATTTAGTATTTAGCAAATAACTTCTTTTTTTCTATATGATAATTTTTTATTATTTAAATTAACAAAAAATAAATATAAATATATTTTAAGTTAATTTTTATTAAAAAATAGTCACAATTATACTTTAATAGTTAATAGATAATAAATAAGAGTATTTTTATCTTTTAACAAAACACGCGAAAGGGAAGTTATGAAACACAAATTAGCTAAGGTTGCTACCTATGCCTGTTTAGCTTTAGGCATAAGTTTAAGTTCGCAAGCTTTTGCTTCTTCAGAGCCTAGAACCCTTGATGGTTATGTAGCCCAAGAAGATGCATTTTTTGACTATCTTTACAAACATCACCCTATTTTCAAATATGAAAAGGAAGGGCGTTTGGTGGGTAAATTTACCCATAGTGATAGAACTGAAAACTGGGTTTTAAATCAAAATGGAGCTAAATTTGCTGCTGAACATGGTTTAAAACAAGCTTCTATTACTTATCGCTTGCCTTATGAATCTTTTTTGGATTTTCCAAACAAATTTGTAGGCCCAAAAAAATGCGGTGAGTGTCACCCTGCTCAATATGCCTCTTGGGAGCGTTCTCGTCATGCAAAAACCGTGCGTTTTCCGCATGAAATGGAAGAAGTTGGTGGGGCTGAAGGTTTAAAAAAACCTATGTATAATTCTCAAGCTACTATTTTACCTGATGGAATTTATCCAAATGATGTTTATGCTCTCATTGGAACACCAAGAACAAAATATGGTTTTATAGATAGATGGCTTGTGCGCGGAACTTACCATGTTGAAGATGGAAATTTGAGTGATTTAAGTGGTAAATTAACCGCCGGAGGTAATCAATTCTCAAGACTTTGGAGCGAGTTTTTAACTCCTGAAATGGCACAAAAAATAGCTGCTTTTGCACCTGGTTTTCCTACTAAAATGGAAGATTTTGGAGGAAATGGCTCTCAAGTATGGGGGACAAACTCTTATGCTGCAACTTATAAAGAAAAAGCAGTTTTCCAACCTGCTACTGCATATTGTGAAACCTGTCATACTTTTAAATTTGACTTTAAAAGTAAGGAAGAATTTTACAAAGCACTAGGTAATCCAAAAGAACTTCAAAAACATACCATCTCAAAAGGTATTACTTGCGAAGAATGCCACGGGGCTGGAGCGCATCTTTATGGAGCAAGAGGTGCGGGTATGCCATCAAATTGTGAAAGATGTCATCAAAGATTTTCATATAATGAAACCGATGCTAAAATCAATCCTAGAAAACCTTTCAATGCGTATTTTAAATCAAGTTGTCCTGCGTGTGGAACAGAAGGTGCTCAAATGTATTCTTCAGCACACTATGATAAGGGTATGAGATGTAATACTTGTCATGATCCACATGAAGTAACTTTTAATGATTGGAAAAGCGGTTATACTAAGACAAAACTTAAAAAAACTTGCAAAGATTGTCATGAAACCCAAGCAAGCTTTTTCAAAAAAGGCGGAATTCACGCAAAAGATAGCTGTACAGCTTGTCACATGCCAAATATGATGAGTTGTGAAAACTTTGGAGCGGTTCAAAACCCTGATAAAGGTGGATTTGACAATGTTAGAGCCTCTCATATATGGAATATCAAAGTAGACAAAACCGCAAAAACACTTAACCCACCAGAAGGCAAAGAAAGATCGCCTAAAGTTGGTGGTTGGACTATAGCTAGAGATGATGAGGGTAGATTTTTCCTTGATTTAATGTGGAGTTGTGGTAGAACTAGTTTTAGTGATATTAATCTAATGGGTCCTGGCGCAAGTGGTTGTCATAGCCCTGTGCAATCAACCTTGCCTGAAAAACTTCACTTTAGTAATCAAGAAATGATTTATGATAAAGTAATGGAGTGGCAAAACCCTGTTAAAGAAGGCTATGATAAAATTAGAAAAGGCATAGCAAATATTGATAAAACTTTTGCTGAAAAAACCAAACTTTCAATAGAGCAAAAATCAAAAGTGCTAAGCCTAACTAATCAAGCTCAAGCCATAGCTGATAGACTAGAAAAAGATGGTTCTTGGGGTGTTCATGGGCCTGCTTATTCTAAGAAAATCATAGAAGAAGCTTTAATTTATATCCAAGAAGCACAAAATATCCTAAATGGTAAATAAAAACAAAGGAAGAATGAAAAATTCTTCCTTAAAATAAGGAGCTAGTCTTGAAAAATTTAATCACTCGACTTTTTATTGTCCTTTTTACTCTTTTTATGCCATCAGGATTTATTTTTGCTGAGGCTAATGGAGAAATAGGTTCAATAGAAGGTGTAAAAAGCATTAGCTTAGCGCAAGCTCAAGAAATGCTAGATCAAAATAATACTTATTTTTTTGATGTCAACTCAGAGCAAGATAGACAAGCTAATGGCTATATACCTAATTCCATATCAACCTATGTGGAAAATTGGCAAAATTTATTACCTAATGATAAAAATGCAAATTTAGTATTTTATGGTTTAAATCGTTTTAGATTTGAAGCTTCTCAAGCTGCCGCAGTTGCTATAGAACTTGGCTATAAAAACTCTGTTGTAATGCTTGATGGCATTGAATCATGGATAACTTCAGGTAGAAAAGTTGAAAAAATAGACACAGTTAAATGGGAAAAAGCTAAAGAAATTATCGAATTTAAAGATACTATCCACTCAAGATTTAAATTTAGCAATACCCCATCTTGTCGTGATTGTCATGCTCAAAAAGGTAAAGGCATTAGAGCTGATATTGCAGCAAGTAAAAACTTAATCAATCAAAAATGCGCAACTTGCCATGAAAAAGCAAGTAATGCTTTGGCAAAAAGCGCTCATGGAGTAGAAAAGTTCTTACCTGCTCAAGATATGCAAAAGAAAAAAGAAAAACCATCTTGTGCGACTTGTCACTCTATTCATGTTACCCCAAAACATTCAGGAATTTATTCACAAAAACAATTAGTCGATCAAAAATGCGCACTATGCCATAAACAAAAAAGCGCAACTTTTCATATGACTTTCCATGGTAAAGGTATGTTTTTAAGCACTCCAGGTGAAACTCCAAGTGTTGCTACTTGTTCTGATTGTCATGGTAAACACAATATTTTAAAATCAAGTGAAAGAAGCTCAACTCTCTCGCCAATTAACCGTGTTCAAACTTGTAAAACATGTCACCCAAATGCAAATGAAAATTTCGTAAATTGGATGGCGCATGCTGATCATAGTGATGGAGAAAAATATCCTGGATTACATGGTGCTTATATATTTATGACTATTTTGGTGATTTCTGTATTTGTTTTCTTTGGAGCCCATACTATACTTTGGTGCTTGCGTTTAATTGCTATGCGTATAAAATACCCTAAAGAATGGAAAGAAGCAAGAAAAGCAGCACATGAAGATAAAGTAAGAGTAAGAAGATTTAGTACTTTCCATAGAATTCAACATTTCTTTATGGCAGCTAGCTTTTTGGGTCTTGCTTTCTCAGGCTTACCGCAAAAATTCTATGATTCAGCATGGGCTAAACCTATGATTGATTTAATGGGTGGAGATATCATTAACGCTGCAACCATACATCATATTTCAGCCATAGTAATGTTTGCAGTATTTTTCTCTCACATTGGAGAAATCATCATCGTAAATTGGAAACGCCGTGATGTAGCAAGGGATCCAATAACTGGCAAAATAAGCTTTATGAAAGTTTTAAAAGCTGCTTTTGGGCCTGATTCTTTAATGCCAAATTGGCAAGATTTTAAAGATATGAAAGATCATTTTAAATGGTTCTTTGGTTTTGGACCAAGACCGCAATTTGACCGCTGGACTTATTGGGAAAAATTTGATTATCTAGCAGTATTTTGGGGTATGTTTATCATTGGTATTTCAGGGCTTATTTTATGGTTTCCTGCTTTCTTTGGTAAATTTTTACCAGGTGAAGCAATCAACTTAGCAACCCTACTTCACTCTGATGAAGCTTTACTTGCTACAGGATTTATTTTTGCAATTCACTTCTTTAATACACATTTTAGAGCAGATCGCTTCCCTATGGATATGGTGATTTTCTCAGGAAGTATTAGTGAAGAAGAGATTAAACAAGAAAGAAGCGTATGGCATAAACGCTTAAAAGAAAGTGGAAAATTAAGCACTTTATATGAAAATAAAAGTAATTTCAAAGCATATCAATGGCTAGCTAAACTTGCAGGATTTGCAATGCTAATCACTGGTTTGGTATTTTTATTTTTAATGCTTTATACTTTCTTTAACACTATCTTATAACCTTATTCGCTATAATAGCGAATAAGGACTTTTCCTAACTTTTTAAAGGATTTTAAATGTTTAAAACAATACTCACACTTAGTTTTTTAAGTATTTTTTTTATAGCTTGTTCTAATGAAGAAAAACTTGATTCTAATTTAATCTCAAGCGGTACACAAATTTCTAAAGAAAATTTGCAAAAAGTAAATGATTTAGATAAAAAATCTTATGAAGAAATAGCTCATTTATTTAAAGATAATACAAATATAAAAAGTGGTGATAAAAATATTTTAATCATTTTCAGCTCAAATCATTGTCTTTATTGTGATAAATTAAAAGAAGAAATTAAAAATGATAAAAAAATACAAGAACTTATAAAAGAAAAATACAGCTCATACTATATAAATATAAGCTATAAAAAAATTCATACATTTTATAAAAACCATAAAAGCGACTTAAGTACAGCTGAACTTTCTAGTATTTATGATATAGTAGCCACCCCTACTATTGTAATTTTAAACAAAAACAGCCAAACTTTGCTAAATTATCCTGGTTTTATTAGCGCAAAAAGATTAAGCGCCACAATGGAGTTTTTAAACCAAAAAGAAAATCAAAATTTAGACGAAGCAACCATAGCACAAAAACTTATACATTTTTATAAAGAAAATAATATTTAAAGGTTAAAAATGCAGTATTTTTTTTCTTTTGCAATGAGTTTTTTACTAATGAGCATATATGCTATAGCTTGCGCTGTAGCAACTTTCATAGAAAATGATTTTGGTATTAGCGCAGCTAAAGCTTTGATTTATAATAATGCTTGGTTTGATATGTTACATTTATTACTAAGTTTAAATTTAATCGGAGTGATATTTTATAACAAGCTTTTTCAAAAGAAAAAATACTCTATCTTACTTTTACATTTATCTTTTATAGTGATTTTAATCGGTGCTGGACTTACTAGATATTTTGGCTTAGAGGGTGGAATGCATATAAGAGAAAATCAAAATTCTAACACCATAGTTACTAGAGAAGAATTTATAAAAATTACTAATTTTGATACTAATGCTAGTTTTGAATTTCCTATTAGCTTTACCCCGCTAACTCAAAAGCATTTTGAAAAAACTATAGACCTAAATGGCGAAAAATTAATCATAAGCTCTATCAAATATACTCCACAAAAAGATTCTATCACACCTGCTAGCTTAAAATTAAATATTACTTATCAAAAAGCAAATACACAAATAATCTTAAATCCAAATTTTACAAACAAACAAGCAGTGCATTTTAACTTACAAGGAAAAGATTTTACTATCAATTGGGGACCAAGAGAAATTAAGCTTCCTTTTGCATTACACTTAAAAGATTTTATACTAGAGCGTTATTTAGGCTCTATGAGTCCATCTTCTTACACTTCAAAAATTCAAATCATAGATGAGCAAAATAATATTAACTTAGATTATGATATTTTTATGAATAATGTTCTTGATTATGGTGGATATAGATTTTTTCAAAGCTCTTATGATCAAGATGAGCAAGGCACTATACTTTCAATCAATAAAGATCCTGGTAAAATCCCTACTTATATAGGTTATACTTTATTGATTTTAGGATTTTTATGGGTTTTATTTGATAAAAACTCAAGGTTTCATCGTTTAAGTGTTTATTTAAAAAAAGGCCAAAGTTTTATATTGCTTATTTTGCTTTTTGCAAATTTACAAACTCCGCTTTTTGCACAAGAAAATAAAAATGAAATTTTAAATTTACTCTCAAATTTACAAAAGAATTCCTATGAGCATTCTTTAAATTTTGCAAAATTACTTGTGCAAGATCATAATGGTAGAATCAAACCTTTAGATACTTTGGCAATGGAGTTTGTTTATAAAATCACTCAAAAAGAAAAATTTTTAAATCTTCACTATGATCAAATTTTTCTAGCTATGATGATTTATCCTAAAGAATTTAGAAAAATCAAAATGATAGCTACAAAAACAAGCAAACTAAGAGAATTAATAGGTGCAGATATAAATGAAAAATACATAGCATTTGATGATGTGTTTGATAATGGGATATATAAACTTAGTAATTATGTTGAGGAAGCTAACCGCAAAAAGCCCTCGCTAAGAACTAGCTTTGATAAAGATTTGCTAGCCTTAGATGAAAAAATAAATCATGCATATTATATTTATAGCGGTCAAGCTTTAACTATTTTTCCTGATATTAATGAGCAAAGTTTAAAGTGGTATTCTCCGGTGCAAATTTTACCTTTTGCAAAAGAAGATGTAGAGCGTTTACAAATGCTTTTAGTTAGCTATTTTTTACAAGTTCGTAATGGTGTTGAAAATAATCAATGGCAAGATGCAAATGAAATTTTACAATCCTTAAAAGACTTTCAAAATCATTATGGAAGCAGTGTTTTACCACCAAAAGAAAGATTAGATCTTGAAATACTGCTTAATCATTATAATATCTTTGATAATCTAACTTTTGTTTATATTAGCTTTGCGTTAGTTTTTTTCTTTTTAAGTTTTTATACTATATTAAAAAATATTTCTTTATCTGCCTTTGTATATAGATTTTTTTACATCATTTTAAGTATGTGTGTAATCATACATGCACTAGCTTTAATCATTCGTTGGTATGTAGGTGGGCACGCTCCTTGGAGTAATGCTTATGAAAGCATGATTTACATAGCTTTTGCTTGTGTGATAAGTGCTGTGATATTTTTTAAAAAATCACTTTTAGCTTTATGTAGTGCGAGCTTTTTAGCAGGTATTTCACTTTTTGTAGCTCATCTTGGCTTTATGGATCCTCAAATTGGAAATCTAATACCTGTTTTAAAATCATATTGGCTTAATATTCATGTTTCTATTATAACAGCAAGTTATGGATTTTTAGCACTTTGTTTTATTATAGGGATTTTGAGTTTAATTCTTTTTGCTTTAAGGGGTAAAAATAAAAATATAGATTTAAACATCACCAAACTACACTGCGTTAATGAAATGTCCATGATAATAGGGCTTGCAATGCTTACAATAGGAAATTTTTTAGGCGGAGTTTGGGCTAATGAAAGCTGGGGAAGATATTGGGGTTGGGATCCAAAAGAAACTTGGGCTTTGATTTCTATTGTAGTTTATACCATGGTATTACATTTAAGATTTATTTTCAAAACTTATTTTATTTTTGTTTTTGCAAGTGCTAGTGTTTTAGCCTTTTATAGTATATTAATGACTTATTTTGGAGTAAATTTTTATCTCTCTGGGCTTCATTCTTATGCAAATGGCGACGCCTTCCCTATACCAACTTTTATATATGTTTTGATTGTGCTTAATTTTGTTTTAATTATTAGCGCAGGAAGAAAACGGGATTTAAATACGCCTAGTTTTTAAACTAGGCTTTGTTTTTTTCTATTTCTTGAAGTGCTAGGATAAGATCTTTTAAATTTTCATAAGGAATATGAACTTTCCAATCTATTCCATTTTCCTTTTTTAAAGCCACACCTATGCTTAAGACATCATTACTTCCTACACCATAAGGATTAGAAAGATTACAAAGACTTATTTCTCCACTTTTACTACCATGTAATTCTATAGTTTTAAATATTTTTTTACTCATGTTTATCCCTAAAAGCTGTGATAATTTTTGCTTGAAATTTCAACCAATCTTTTTGAAGCATAATAGGAAAACCACCATAAACCCTAGCACCTTCTAAATTTTTAGTGACCCCGCCTCTTGCGGCTATGGTGGCAAAATCTCCTATTTCTAAATGCCCACTTGTAGCACTTTGTCCACCCATAGTGACATTTTTACCTAAAATACTTGAACCCGAAATTCCACTTTGAGCTACTATAAGACAATTCTCCCCTATTTCACAATTATGTCCTACTTGAACGAGATTGTCAATCTTTGTACCTTGCTTTATGATAGTACTTTCAAAAACTGCTCTATCAATAGTCGTACAAGCTCCAACTTCTACAAAATCTTCTAAAATAACATTTCCATTATGATAAATCTTATAATGCTCGCCATTTTTTGTATGCGCATAACCAAAGCCATCACTACCTATAACACAATTTGCCAGCAAATGGCATTTTTTACCTATTTTAGTGTCATTATAAATCACAGCATTTGGATGGATTATAGTATATTCACCTATACTTACATTATCGCCTATATAAGCACCTGCCATTATCACTACATGATCAGCTATTTGGACATTTTCGCCTATATAAACATTTGGCATAATCTTAGCACTTTTGGCAATATTAGATTGTTTTTTTTCACTAGAGATTAAAGGTTTAGCAAAAAGCTTACTTAAAAGCGCAAAAGATAAATGTGGATTATCAACAACTAGCTTAATACAATCTTTTGAAACTAAATTTTCAAATTCTTTGGAGACTAATATAGCCCCAGCTCCACTACTTGCAATTTTTTTAGAGTTTTTTTCTCCATCACAATAACTAAGTTCAGTAAAACTTGCATTATTCAAAGAATTCAAAGCTGTAATTTCTATATCTTCTCCGCAATATTCTATGCCTAAAAATTTAGCAATTTCACTAATTTTCATTTTACCTCCATTAAAATAGAACCACTTCTAACTACACTAATAGGATTATACTTTTTCATGGTTTTTAAAAAGTTATCGATATTTTTTGCATTATCACTTGCCATTACTATAATAAACTCATCATCACTATAAGTTACACTGCCATTATAAGCTTTTAATATAGCATCTAAGCCTGCAAAATTTTCACTTAAAGCAATCTTTACCAAGGCTGTTTCTTTTTCTATAAAATCACTAGAATCAATTACCTTATAAGTAGGTATGAGTTTATGAAGTTGTTTTATGATTTGTTCAAAAACTTTTTCATCGCCTAAAGTAACGATATTTATCCTTGAGAATTCTTTATCATCAAGTGGAGCAACAGTAAGAGATTCTATATTATAACCACGTCCTGAAAAAAGCCCAACAACGCGTGATAATACCCCATGCTCATTTAATACAATGACAGAAATTACTCTTCTTTTCATTTTTTATCCTTGTTTTTATAGCTAGGTAAAATCATATTATAAATAGCTCCACCTGCAGGCACCATAGGTAATACATCTTCATAACGATCTATAGCCACATTTAAAACACAAGTTTTTTTAGATTCTAAGGCTGTTTTGAAAGCTTTTTGAAATTCTTCTTTATTAAAGACATTATAACCCTCACAATGAAAACCTTTAGCAATAGTAATAAAATCAGGTTGACTTGTTAAATCTGTATTAGAAAATCTTTCTTTATAAAACATACTTTGCCATTGTCTTACCATGCCTAAAAAAGAATTATTTAAAATGATATTAATCACTTTAATTCCATAAGCACTTGCTGTCATTAGTTCTTGGATATTCATTAAAAAAGAACCATCGCCTACGAAATTTACCACCACTTCTTCACCCACAGCTAATTTAGCTCCAAGTGCAGCTGGTAAAGAATAACCCATAGTTCCTTGCCCACCGCTTGTTGCAAGTTGTCTTGCATAATTAAAAGGATAAAATTGTGCTACCCACATTTGATGTTGCCCTACATCAGTAATTATCCTTGCATCAGGAGCTAATCTAGCACATTCTTCTATAACCCATTGAGGTTTTAAAACTTCATCACTATCTTCATAGATTAAAGGATATAACTGCTGATATCTTTGTAAAGTTTTAAACCATTCTTGGTATTTTGTATTATCAAAACTTTCTTTTTTTAATTCTTCTAAGGTATCTAAAATAACACTTTTAATATCCCCAACTATAGGAAAATGTGCTTCGATGATTTTAGAAATAGAGCTTGGATCTATATCAATATGAACGATTTTTGCACCCTTAGCAAACTCACTTGTTTTACCAGTAATCCTATCATCAAACCTAGCACCCACAGCAATGAGCAAATCACACTCACTTAAAGCAATATTTGCACAATAACTCCCATGCATACCTGCCATTTTTAAATTAAGCTTATCATCACTTCTTAAAGTCCCTAAAGCCATTAAAGTTTCAACTGCAGGAATTTGACAAAAATGAATTAATTCCCTCAACTCATCACTAGCATTAGAAGCTATACAACCACCGCCTAGGTAAAATAAAGGTTTTTGAGCATTTTTAATCAAACTTACCAATTTTTTAATTTGCTTAATATTTCCTTTATAAGTTGGCTTGTAAGTTTTCATAGAAATTTCTTTAGGGTAATGCCATTTACCTATAGCAGCAGTAACATCTTTAGGTATATCAATATGCACAGGCCCTTTTCTACCTGTTGTTGCAATATAAAAAGCTTCTTTTAAAATTTTAGGTAATTCTTCAATATTTTTTACTAAATAATTATGCTTTACACAAGGTCTTGAAATACCTATAGCATCGATTTCTTGAAAGGCATCTGTTCCTATTAAAGAATTTGCAACTTGAGCTGAAATTAAAACCAAAGGTATAGAATCACTATAAGCAGTAGCTAAACCTGTAACTGTATTAGTAAAACCAGGTCCACTTGTAACTACTGCCACACCAACCTCACCACTCATTCTAGCATAAGCATCAGCACTATGTAAGGCCGCTTGCTCGTGTCTAACTAAAATGTGTTTAAAATGAGTTTGCTTATAAATTTCATCATAAATATTTAAAGCCGCACCACCAGGATAACCAAAAACTACTTTAACATTTTCTTCTTTTAATGCTTCACAAATCATTTGCGAGCCATTTAGCTCTTTCATTATTTTACCTTTTTGCTTAAAATGGAAAATATTATAACGATAATTTAATAAATATTATTTTATAAGGAGAGTTTCTTGAAAAATCAAGAAACTACTTGTGCTTTTTTAGCGTATTCTATACCTAAATCAAAAGCTTTTGCATTTGCTTCTTTAGTTTTTGCAGGCACCATATCAAGCATAGTTTGTTTTAATGCATCAATATCAATACATTTGCTCATATAAGCAGCTATAGCCAAAGCAACAACTGATTGAGTGGCTACATTCCCTACTTCTTCTTTAGCTATAGTAATAATAGGAATTTCAAAAATTTTCCATCTAGCATAATCTTCTTTGCTTGGATGAACTAAATTTGGCTCTACAACTATAACACCGCCATCACAAACACCATCTTTGAAACTATGATAACCCTTATCAGCAGTTGAAAGCATAAAACTAACTTCACCTTCTACTGCATAAGGAAAAAAGATTTCACTTTCATCAATGATAATATCAACCTTAGTTGGTCCACCTCTAACTTGAGAAGTATAAGTAGAAGCTTTAAAAGCATTGCGTCCTTCTTTAATGGCAGCTTTAGCTAAAATTTCACCTGCAGTGATAACCCCTTGTCCACCTTCACCGCAAAATCTTAATTGATATTTCATTTTAATGCTCCTAAATCAACCATTCTTTTTTCTTTCAAGGCTCTTCTAACTTCTTCATAAGCCTCACAATATTCTACCTTGCTTTCATCTTGATGCAAAATTCCTGTAGGGAATTTATCTGCTCTTTGCTCATAGTCTAATTGTTCAAATTTAGACTTATCCACACAACGATTTTTAATCCAATCAAGCATGCTTACAGCTTCACCCATTTTATTTTTTCTACCAAGATTAATATGGCAGTTTGAAAATACATCTACAAAACTATAACCTTTGTGTGATAAAGCTTTAAAAATGATATTTTCAAGTTTATTTGCCTCAATAACATTTGTTCTTGCTACAAAAGAAGCCCCAGCTGCTTTAGTAAGTTCACAAGCGTCAAAATTTGGATCAATATTACCTGCTTGAGCTGTAACAGTGTAAAAGCCTTGTGGGGTAGTTGGTGAAGTTTGTGAATTTGTAAGACCATAAATAAAATTATTAATTAAAATATGAGTTAAATCTATATTTCTTCTACATCCATGGATAGTGTGATTTCCACCAATTGCTAAAGTATCACCATCCCCACTTACTACGATTACATGTTTTTTAGGATTTGCCAGTTTAATCCCTGTTGCATAAGCAATAGCTCTACCATGGGTGGTATGCACTGTATTACAATTTACATAAGAACTCATTCTACCACTACAACCTATACCAGAAACTAAGCAAACATCATCCATATTCCAGCCAAGTTTTTGAATGGCCCTAATAATAGCTTTTAAAACAACTCCATCCCCACAACCCCAGCACCATTGTGTTGGAAGTTTATCCACTCTTAAATATTCATCGTAATTAAAAGCCATTTTACATATTCTCCTTTACTTTAGCAATAATTTCACTTGGGGTTATAGGGCGACCATTTGCACGGTGTAAGCTAATAAAATCATCTCTTTTGCTTACTCTTTGAATTTCTTCTAAATATTGCCCCATATTAAGCTCGCTAACCATAACTTTTTCAAATTTAGATACCACTTGAGCTATTTTTTTCTCAGCTACTGGATAAAGCGTGATAGGTCTAAAAAGCCCTACTTTTACACCCTCTTCTCTAAGTCTTAAGATAGCTTCTTTAGCAGATCTTGCAACGCTTCCATAAGCAATGATTAAAAACTGCGCATCATCACACATAAACTCTTCATAAGTACAAATTTCATCGGTATTATTTTTAATCTTACCAAACAATCTTTTCATATTTTTATCTACTATCGCTCCATCTTCGGTTGGAAAACCTATATCTCCATGATGAAGTCCTGTGATATGATAACGATAACCTTCAAAGAAAGGATTTAGTGTAGCAGCTTCATTTTCCCCTGCCGCATAAGGTTTATAATCTTTTTTATCTCCTGTAAATTTTTTACGGTTAATAATTTCTAATTCTTCTAAATCAGGTAATTTAGCCTTACCATTCATATGTCCTATGGTTTCATCTAAAAGCAAAAATACCGGAGTCATGTATTTTTCAGCTAAATTAAAAGCTCTAATAGTTTCAGTGTAAGCTTCCTCTAATGAAGCAGGAGCTAAAGCTATACTTGCATAATCTCCATGTGTTGGAGCTTTTGCTTGAAACAAATCTCCTTGTGCAACTCTTGTTGGAAGACCAGTGGATGGACCACCTCTCATAACATTTACAATTACTAGTGGAATTTCAGCTATAAAACCCAAACCAATTTGCTCAGCTTTTAAAGAAATTCCAGGTCCACTACTTGCTGTCATAGACTTAACACCACTCATAGAAGCACCCAAAGCCACACTAATACCTGAAATTTCATCTTCCATTTGTATAAAAGTACCATCATTTTTTGGTAGCATATGGCTTAATTCATGTGCTATTTCAGAACTTGGGGTAATTGGATAACCACCAAAAAATTTACAGCCACAATCAATCGCAGCTTTTGCTACTAAAACATTACCTGTTGATATCACTTCTCTCATTGTTTTTCCTATGCGTTTAATTTTTTATATTTATTTTCTTTAACAGCTTGTGCTCTTTCTTTGGCTTCTGGCGTAAGCTTTGCAAATTTAAACTCATCTCTTTTTGCAACAAAAATTGCAAAATCAGGGCAGTGACTTTCACATTCACTACAGCCTATACAAGAATCAGGATGAACCACTTCTATCATCTGTCCTAATACTGCACTGATTTCATCTCTCATTGCTAAAACTCCAGCTGGACAATAGCTAACACAGATATTACAAGCTTTACATCTTGCTTCATCAACCCAAACCGGTGTATTTTCTGGGGCTACCATTAAAATTCCTTTCTAATTTTTTGTTATTTTTAATGATTTTTTATCAAAAGTTATTTTTAAAACAAACTTTTTATTATAGCGAATTTATAGCATGAGTAAATATTATTTAAAATATAAAGTAAAACAAATAGGTATTTATAACGCAAAGTAACATTAGGAGTAAAAAACTCCTAAAAATTATTTATAATTATACTGAATGAGAGAATTTTCTAATGCAATTTGTTCTTGATTGTCTAATTTTAACTCCAAAATTTCAAGCACCCCATCAAGACTTATCCTTGCCATAGCACCAAAAGCTTTTTCTTTTATGCCGTATTCTCCATCTAAAATTATACATATTGGTAAAAATTCTCCACTTTTTAAAGCCTCTATCATCCTCACACAAGCACTTGCAGGGGCTAAATATGCTGAAGTTTTTAAGTGTTTAATAATTTTAGCACCACCGGTTTTAACTTCTTGTTCTATTTGAGCAAGATCATATTCATTTAAAACCTCATTTAATGCTTTGTTTTGAACTTTACTTTGAGATTTTACTAAAACCATGCTATCATTGTGAAAACCTATAAGCTTAGTATCTATACAAGAAGTTTTTATATTTAATTTTTTACCAACTTCATATTTAAATCTAGCATTATCCAAAACACCTGCCATAGCAATGATTTTTTTTGATGAAAATAATTTACTTTCATAAAGAGCATTAAGTAAAAAATCTACAGGATTGCTTACTATAATAAACAAAGGATCGTTGTTAAATTTTTTAATATTATTGGCACACTCAAGCATAATTTTAGCATTAATAGCAAAAAGCTCATCCCTACTTTGACCTTCTTTTCTAGCTACTCCCGCACCAAAAACAACCACTTGAGAATCTTTTGAGTGCGCATAATCATCCGTGCAAGTTATTTTAATATCAAAATTAAAAGCAGCTATGCTCTGACTTAATTCCAATTCTCTAGCAAAAAGCAAATCTTTATTAATATCAATCAAAACAAGCTCATCAACCAACTCTCTTAAAATCAAAGCATAAGCAGTACTTACACCAACATTTCCTGCGCCTATGATAGTGATTTTCATTTTTTCTCCTTTTTGCGTTTATTTCACTAAATTAGCTGGTAATTCAAAAATATTTTTAATTAAATGATAAGGAAGTTGCAAGCTTTGTGCAATAAGCTGGGTCTTAAATTCAGGTTCATCCACTGTTCCACTTAATTTAATTTGTGTACTAATTTGCCTATCTTTACCTAATATAATTTGATTGATAATTGGAACTTTGGAAATAACCGAACTGGCTGATTTTAGCGTTCTAAGTTCTAATAAACCATCCACTTGATTGCTTCTTAAATTGATTTTAACTTGACCTAACACATCTGCACTATCACCATTAAAATTAAGTGCGTCTATTTCAAAAAGATCTTTTTTACGATTAAAACTTATACCAGCATTTTCAACACTAAAGCCTTTTTCATTAAAGGTAGGCGCCTTAAATAAAATTAAACTAGGTATGGTATCAATAAAACTTAAAAGCTGTTGATGAAATTTCAAATCTTTTAAATAAGTATCTTTAAATAAGAACTTACCTTTGAAAAAATCAGTACTATTGCCATCTACATAAAGATTAAACTCACCTTTTTCAAAAACATTTTGGCGCATAAAGGTGTTTAGAAAATCATCATCCATTTTTAAAGCTCTAATTTGCATTTGATTTTCTTTAAACAAAAAATCAAATCTAGATTCATTTCTATTTGCCCAAGCTTTTACGGAATCTTTTTTAATTTTAGCGTCAAATTGATCAAAATCTAAGGTTTTATTAAAATCTTTTAAAATCAAATCTATATTTTTACCACTAATATTATAAGTTGAATTTTCAAGAGTATCTAAAGTATTTTCCGTATCTTGTTGAGAAATCAATAAATTAATATTATTTAAAGTAATATTTACATCATCATTGTCTTTTTGTGCAAAAATACTACCACTTGCACTAGTTAAATTAAAATCATCACCTTTTATTTTTATGCTAAAACTATCATATTCATAAGGATTGTTATCTTTATAGAGTAAAAATGATTCAAAAGTAGTATTATTAATATCTACATTAAAATCTTGGAAATTCAAAGTGTTTAAAGATAATTCCCCATCATGCACATTATTTTTTTGCATTAATTTAGAATAATTTTTATATTTTGCAAGTTTTTCAACAAAAACAGACATACCTTTATCAAAATTTAAAGTTGTAGTAAATTCTTTATTATATAAACTAATATTTTTGTCAAAATCAAGGCTTAAATCAAGAAATTTATTTTCCATTTTTAAGCTCTCTTGTGGTAATTCTAAGTTTGTTATAAAGGTTTTAAAATCACCTTTTTTTTGCTTCAAATCAACACTTGCATTAAAATCACCATTAATCATGCTACTTTGCACGCTTGCATTTTGTATATCTAGCTTATCTTTTTTTAAAGTAAGATTTGCTTGAGTTATCTTAAAATCACTTATATTTATATTTGAATTAATAATATTAAAACTACCATTATAAGTAATTTTCTCAGGATGATCAAAAGGAATTTTCAGTGTTAAATCAGTCTTTGTGACACCATTATTTTGCAAAAATGGTAATTTTATATCATATAAAAGCAAAATTTTATTAACCCTATAATCAGCTCTAGCATTATCACTTTTAATACGTATATAAATTCCTGCTTTTTCATTTAACATATTATCTATATAAATTTGACTTTGAGTTAAATCATAATTATTAAAACGCAAATCATCATAAATAAAATCAAGTCTTTGTTTAGCAAATTCAAGTCTTACAAAAGGACTTACGATAGGATCTATGCCTTTATCTAAAACTACTTTTAAATTATTTACATAACCTTTGGCATTGATATCGTTTAAATAATATCTATGCTTTCCAAAGTCTGCAAAACCGCTTAATTTTTCTATAAAATAAAAATCAGCCTTTACCTTACCACCCACCCAAAGAGCAAGATTAGAAGGCAAATGCACTCCATTTTCTACTAAAATATCAAAAATTTGCGAAATATTATTTGAACTGATATTTTCTAATTCATAAGCAATCTCTTCTCTTTTGAGTGAAAATTTAACATCACTTTTTAAAAAATCACTATCGATTTTACCTTTAAAAGTATAAAATTTTGTCTTAGGATTAATAAGTAAGGAGCCAATTATGCTAAGATTATGATCTTTTAAAAGAAAATTATCAATATTAGCTTGTATATTTTTATCACTAATTTTTAAATTCACTTTTACTAAAAGATTTTTACTGTTTACAAAAAATAAATTATTTTTATAAATTAACTCCACAGGATAGTTATTGATAAACATTTCATCAATATTGATTTCTTGAAAAAACCAATAAATATATTTTACATCTTTAATAAGCTGCACAGCTTTACTTGCGCTAGTTTCATTTTGAGCACTTTGACTTTGAGAATTTACTACGACTTTTTTAGCATTTAAAATGAGTTTTTTATCTAATTTAATATATAATTTCTCTAAATTAATAGAAGAAAATTCTAATTTTTCTATGTAAATTCCATTTTTGAGGTAAATAAACAAAGCAATGAAAAGTATCATAGGTAATGCTAAAAATTTAAGAATTTTTTTAATATGTTGTGACTTGATTTTAATTTTTCTTTTATCCATTTTTTATTATCTACTTTTACCTATAAAAACAAACTCTGTGGTTTTTATACCACAAGGTTCTGTTAGCAAGATTATAACGCAATTAGATAAAAATAACTATAAAATGAGCAGTATCGATAAATATACTTTATATTTTTTGGGCCATCCACAATCTGGCTGGATAAATATAGGCACAAAAGAACTAAATAGAGCTGAATTTTTACATAAGCTTACCGTCGCTAAGGCAGCGCTTGAAACTATTACTTTAATTCCTGGAGAAACGACTGAAATTTTCTTTGAAGAATTAGCACCGAAGTTAAATTTAAATGTTAAAATCTTAATGCAGGAATTTTACAAACAAAGTCCTTTTAAAGAAGGTATGCTTTTTCCTGAAACTTATAAAATTCCAAAAGGTATCACAGAAGAGCTTTTGGTAAAATATCTTTTGGCTTACTCTGTAAGTGAATTTAAAAAGCTTTCTTATAAAATTTTTAGAGAATATAATGAAAAAAAATGGCATGAGTATATCATCATAGCTTCCATTATACAAAAAGAAGCAGCGAGTAATGAAGAAATGCCTATAGTTTCATCTGTAATTAGAAATCGTTTAAGAAAAGGTATGAAGCTTCAAATGGATGGAACATTAAATTATGGAAAATACTCTCATGAAAAAATCACTCCACAAAGAATAAGATCAGATAATAGTTCTTACAATACTTATAAATTTAATGGCATACCAAAAGAAGCTGTATGCAATGTTTCATTTGAAGCTATCAAGGCAGCTATTTTTCCTGCTAAAACAGAATATTTATACTTTGTAAGAGATAAAAAAACTAATAAGCATATTTTTACCTCTACTTTAAAAGATCATAACAAGGCAATAAGAAATTGATTATAAAATTTCTCTTTGGCCTTTTGCATCAGGTTCGCTTAAAACACCTGTTTGTGAAAGTTGTTCTATGATATTTGCTGCGCGGTTATAGCCTATTTTTAAGCGTCTTTGCAAATAAGAAATACTAGTTTTTCTATCTTCTAAGATTACAGCCTTTGCTTCTTCATAAAGTTCATCTAAATCCCCATCATCAAATTCACTTCTTTTATAAACTCCATCTTGGCTATCATCTTTTAAAAAGCTCTCATCATATTCTACTACTTGTTGAGCTTTTAAAAACTCTACTATATTTTCTATTTCATTTTCGCTTGCAAAAGGCGCATGCAAACGCACTAAGCCACTCATACCAGGAGGGGTAAATAAACAATCCCCGCGCCCTAGTAAGCTTTCAGCACCCATAGAATCTAAAATAACCTTAGAGTCTATCTTTTGCCCTACTTTATAAGAAATTCTACTTGGTAAATTTGCTTTTACAACCCCAGTAACAACATCTACTGAAGGGCGTTGTGTAGCTACGATTAAGTGAATTCCACTTGCTCTTGCCATTTGCGCTAAACGACCTATATAAAACTCAACATCCTTACCCGCAGTCATCATTAAATCAGCCAACTCATCAATAATCACTACAATAAATGGCAAGATTTCCCCACCTTGTTCTTTGATTTTTTCATTGTAATTTTCTATATTTTTAGTTTTTGCTTCAGCCATCAAACGATACCTGCGTTCCATTTCAGCTACCATATTTGATAAAGCATTTACCGCCTTTTTAGGATCAGTAATTACCGGTGTAAGTAAATGTGGAATATCATTATAAATACTAAATTCAAGCATTTTTGGATCTATCATCATAAGTCTTAAGGTTTTTGGTGAATTTCTATAAAGCAAAGATAAAAGCATAGAGTTAATTCCCACACTTTTACCACTTCCTGTAGTTCCTGCTATTAAAAGATGAGGAAGCTTTTTAAGATCTGTGATGAAAGGATCACCTACTATATCTTTACCCAAAGCTATGGTTAAAGGTGAGCTAGAATTTTTAAATACCTCACTTTCTAAAATTTCTCTTAAGTAAATCGTATCGATTTTTTCATTTGGAACTTCAATTCCCACTACATCTTTACCTGGGATTGGAGCTTGAATTCTTATAGTTTGAGCTTTTAAAGCCATAGCTAAATCATCTTGTAATGATAAAATTTTACTTACTTTAACATCTGCTGCTGGGCGAAATTCAAAAGTAGTTACAACAGGACCCGTGTAAGTTCTAACTACATCGCCACCTATTTTAAAGCGTCTTAATTTTTCCAATAAATCATAAATTTTTCTATCTATTTCTTCTTCATTTATCTCGCTTTTACCTTCTTTTGGCATAGTTAAAAAATCTAAAGGTGGTAAAGAAAAATCCTTTGGTTTTTCAAAATTTCCAAAATCAAGATCTTTCAACAAGGCTTTGTTTTCACTCACTTCATTAGTGATAGAATGGTGTGTTTTATTTTCTATTACTTCTATTATAGGCTCTTGGGTAATCTCAAATGGAATTTTTTCTTCCTTAACTTCATTTTGTGCTTCTTCTACTACAAAAGGACTTTCATAGTTTCTTTTACTTCTTAGCTCTTCTATACTAATAGGCTTAGCAAAATCATCTTCACTAAAATCAAGTTCTTTCACTTCATTTTGCGGAATAAAATCTTCATCTTTAAATTCTTTTACCCCTAAAAAGCTAGTTTTGTTTTGAATTTTTTTAAACCCAGCTTCTTTTTGTGCTTCTATAGCGTTTAATTCTTCAATTTTTTTAAAATCCTCATTAAGTTCTTCTAAAATTTTTTCTTTTTGTAAAGCTTTATACTCTTCTAGTAATTTAGCTTTTTGTAGCATTTGCTCACGCTCTTTAAGCTCTTTGGCAAATAAAGAATTTTCTTCTATCACTTCTTCTTTGTTTTCATTTAAGTCCATATTACGTCTTTTGTAACTTGGCTCATCTAAATTTTTACTTTTTAAGGTTTGAGTATAAATATCTTCACTATTGTTTTTATATTTTGACAAATACTCTTCAGGGGTCATTTCATCTTCCTTTATATTTATTTGACTAGCTTTTTGAGCAAAACTTGCGATAGGCTCTGAAAGCTCATGAATATAACTTGAGCTTAATTTTTTATCCTCTTCGCTAATTATCACTTCTTCTAATTCTTGATTTTTCAAATCTTCAAGATTGAATTTTTTATTTTCTTGAACCTCTTGTTTTGACAACTCTTCTTTCTCAATGAGTTCTTCTTTTTTTTCTTTAATTAAAAGCTCTTGCTTAAGTTTTTCTTGCTCTTCTTTGGTTTCATTTTCATACTTATCACCACCAAAAAAGCCAAAAATTTTATTTTTAATTAAAGTTTCAAGTTTTAAATAAAAATCAAAATCAAGATCTATTTTAAACACTTCTTTGATAATTTGCGGAAAAGAAATACTAAAAGCAAAAGCTAAAAGCAAAATCACCAAGATTAAGCTACCTATTTTTCCAAAAAGTCCATCTAAAATCACAAACATAGCAGAAGCTATATAACCTTTATCTTGCAAAAATGCTGAAGCAAAAATAAGCGAAGCAAAAATGCAAGTAAAGATAGCTACACTAAATCTACGCTCAATAAGTTCAAAGTTATAATCATTTTTATATAAAAGATAATTAAACCAAAAAAAGACAAAAGGATAAAATTTAGTCAATGAGCCAAATAAAAAATAGCTAAGTTTTGCTAAAGAGTATCCTATAATACTTACTAAAGTTTGATCAGGTATCAAAGCACTTAGACAAAAATAAAAAATAAAAACATTAGAAATGATAAAAATAGCTTCTTTTTTTATAACACATCCTTTTATAAAGAAAAAAGCTATTATATCAAAAATTATAAGTAGTTTAATAAACTCATTTGAGAAATTTTAGAAGTAGCTGAAAGCATAGCTTGATAAGAAACCATAGTTTGCATAAACATCATATATGTTTGCCCATAATCAGCATCAGTCACACCACTTTTTATAGAAGCAACATTAACATTTAAAAAAGTCATTCTTTTGTTTGTTTCTTCTATATTGTTAGTATAAGCTCCTATGGTTGTTTGCATTTTTCTAACATGATCTTGTAAATGATCAATCCTTTCTAATGCGCCTTGTAAACCTGTATTTCTAGGATCACTTCCTTCTGAATCAGCCCTCATGCTACCGTTTAAAACCGCATCTATCATCTCGTCCAAATCTTTAATCAAATCAATATTTGGATCATCGATAGTTAAAGAATTATTTGCACTAAATACAAAACCTGAACCATTGCTTACTTCTCCTGCTGGGGGAAAGCCGCTATTTGAATTTGAATCTTTAATGGTAAGACCTATATTTGTATTAGTTGAAAATTTATCAGTAATACTTATACGACCTTTATAGTCCATACTAACTTCAACAAAACCCTTAGAATCAGCTATGTCTTGCTGAATAGTTTGAAAATCATTATTATTAATAGTTCCGTTTGCATTTGGAGTAATAGTTGCTGTAGGAACATTATCGCTTGCAAACATACCTATAATATCATTTAACTGACCATAAGTAATATCTTCAGGTCTTGTTTGCATACCCACTGAGGTTCCAGTTGCTTCATTATATTGAGAATGAGTAATAGGAAAACTTATGGTTTGACCCGGATTATTTGGATCAGGATAACTTACAGTAGAATTTTCTAAATCAATAGTTACATTATATTTTTGACCACTTCTAGAAGTGATTTCCATTTGAAGTTGTTGGCCATCCATGCTACCATTAGCATTTGCAACGACTTCACTTAATTTTGTACTATCAGTAGCATACTCACTAGTGCCTTTAATCACTTGAGAAATATTTCCAAAAACAGTATTGCCATCTTTTTCAAAAGGCACATCAAAATCAGCTCCATTGGTTTTATTACCATTGATATTGCTTTTTATAAAGTCTGTTTTGTAAATATCAACAGTAAATTGCTTTCCATCTACTGTAATAGTTACTGGACTTTTAGTATTATTTAAATCTCCATTATGCGCTGCTTGCATAATACGGTTGGTAACTTCATCCATGCTGATACCTTCAGCTTTAGCAGCATCACTTAAATCTTTAATTTGCTCTGCGTCTTGAAGTTGTGGTGTCATGGCAACTGCATGAAAATCTAAAGAACTACTTCCTTCTTTTAAACTCTTTATTTCTATTTGGCCACTATCATTCAATGCAACCTTAACAACCTCATTTCCCTCTGTGTTTCCATATAGCTTTCCAATATTTTCTAAAACATCTTCAATTTTAGCATCAGGATCTATATTTAAAGTAGCTTTAAAACTTGTTCCATCAGGTCTAACGCCTTGAATATACATTGATGAGTGTGGAAAAGGAAGTTTCTCATCATAGCCATCTTCGAAATTTTTATCAGGATCAAGTTTGCCATTTTGAACATAATTTTGGCCTATTAAATACGAAAATTTAGACTCTCCTGTTAAATATTCTTTTTTATCTGGATAACGAGCATCAGTGAAAGAAACATTTGTTGAAATGATTTTATTTATATTTGAATCAGGTTTAAAAAATAAATCCCATCCAGGTATATTATAAGGAATTTGGGTGCCAGCACCACTAACTACAAAAATGTTATCTTTATTGCCAGTATAGTTTCCATATTTATCAAAAGGCATATTAGCGCTATTTGATCCTGCAAACAAATACTGCCCATTAATGCTAGTATTGGCAATATTTACAATAGAATCTCTCACAAGTTTAAGTTCTTTTGCTATAGCTTCTCTTGATTCTTGAGAGTTACCATCGCTTGCAGCTTTTGTTAAGAGTGTTTTAAATTTTTCCAAAAGTTCAGTGATATTTTTTAAAGCCGTATCTGTGTTTTTTGCTAATTCCATAGCTGATTGAGTTCCTTCAATTACCTGACCTATATTAGCTAGTTCATATTCTAATCTTGAACCATTAATATAAGTATTGGCATTTTCCCAAGAGTGCTGTATAAGTTGACCTGTTTGTAATTGCAAATTATATTTATTAAGTAAAGACTGGCCATCCGTGTAGTTTTGTATAGAAGTGTAGTAAGTATACTGGTTACTAATTCTCATTATCTTGCTCCGCAAATAAATTTTTTAATTATTTACAAGCAAAAAAAGTTCCAATTTTAAAGATATTTTAATTTACTATATAAATATTTTTATATTGCTTTAATTTTTTTTTAGTATAATTTTACATTCTATATTTTTAATCTAAAATCTTAAAAAAGCCCGAGTGGTGAAACTGGTAGACGCGCCAGACTCAAAATCTGGTAAGGGCAACCTTGTGTCGGTTCGAGTCCGACCTCGGGCACCATTTGTTTTTTACTCCCAAATGTTATTTTCCAATAAATTATCTTTAAAATCCTATATCTAAGGGATTATATAAACATTCTTTTTTATTCTATTTTGTTATTTTTTGTGTTAAAATATTGCAAAAAAAGTGGGTTACTTTTAAAAAAGTGGGCTACTAAATGGGTTACTTTTTACAATAATACAAAGAATAAAAATGGCAAAAATTAATAAACTTACAGATAGTTTCTTAAAAAGCGTAAAATGCGATAATGGTAAAAAATTTATAAAATTTAGTGATCCTAGTATAAAAGGATTATATGTTTTTGTTTATCCTAGTGGTAGAAAACTATTTAAAACAAGACAAGCTAATGATACTTATATAACACTTGGGGAATACCCCTTGCTTTCCCTAGCAGAGCTTAGAGAAATAGCCATAAATTCGCACAAACTAAAAGCCAAGGGTCAAAACATAAGCAATGCAAAAAGATTGAAATTTGGCGTATTATATGATGAAGTACTAGAAAATGCAAGAAAGAGTAATTTAGCAGCGAAAACAATCCAAAGAGGACTAAGCTACAAAGAAGGTATTTTTAAATCTTTAGAATATAAAAATATTAATGATATAAAAAGAGTAGATATTGTTAATATTTTAAAGACCATAGAGCATAAAAGCGCTACGCTTCAAAAAGCAAAGATATGGATAAATAAAGTATTTGAATATGCTTTGCAACTTGAGATCATAGAAAACAATCCCGTAGCTTCTATCAAAAATAATATTGTATTTAAAAAACCAAATCAGGTTATACACCAACCTACCCTATTAGATGAATCTGATATTAAAGAATATATAAATACTCTAATACATTCAGATATCAAACAAAGTCATAAAAATTTAATGCTTTTTGTGCTTTTAACAGCCCAAAGACCTGGCAATGTTATAAAAGCTACTTGGGATGAGATAGACTTTAAAAATGAAATTTGGACTATATCAGCTCAAAAAATGAAAATGCGTAAAGAGCATAATATAGCATTAAGCAAACAAGCTATAAGTATATTAAAAAATCAATATGCGATTAAAGTCAATGACTATGTTTTTGCTGGTTCTTCTAAAAAAGGATGTAATAGTGAAAATATCACATGCAATACCAATAAACGCTTAGGATATAAAGGAATTCAAAGCGCACATGGATTTCGTGCTATGTTTAGAAGCATTGCAAACGAAAAGCAATTGGAACATGGAGTAAGTATGGATATAGCAGAGCAATGCTTAGCTCATGAGCAAAAAAATGCAATATTGAAAGCTTACAATAGAAGTAAAAATATAGAATTAAAAAGAAGATTAATGCAGTGGTGGGGAGATTATATAGAAAAACTTGCAGGAAAGCTTAGCTAACCTTGCAATATTTTATCCAATCATCGATTTCTTTCTTTTCATACATTAAAACTTTTCCTACTCTAACACCCTTTGGAAAGTTATAAATGGCTTGATTTTTTCTCATTCTCATTTTTCTTATCCTATCAACGCTAAAACCCAAATACTGTGCAACTTCTTTTGTACTTAATAATTTCATATTAATCCTTTTTAATGTTTGTTTCTAAATTGAGTGATTTTATAATGGCTTTTTGCTCTTCATAACTTAAAGTATGCGCTAATAATACTTTGACATTCTCAAAATCAAAACTATTATAAGAAACTCTTGTATCTATAAGCTTTATACATATTCTTTTAAGCTCTACATCAAGCCAAGCCTCTATCTTCCAATAATGTCTAATTTCTTCTTCTAAAGAGTTACATCCATTAGAAAACGAAAGATCATTTCTCATAGAAAGAAATTCTTTAAGCATTTTTGATAATTGTTGTTTTATTTCTCCTAAGTGTTTTTCTATCAAATTTCTTTGATCTAAAAAATCTTTCATCATTTGTAACATGTAATATCCTTTTGTTTATTCCTCTTT
Source organism: Campylobacter sp. LMG 7929 (assembly GCF_024723595.1). Lineage (NCBI taxonomy): Bacteria > Pseudomonadati > Campylobacterota > Epsilonproteobacteria > Campylobacterales > Campylobacteraceae > Campylobacter > Campylobacter sp. LMG 7929. The sequence continues at coordinate 141,088 of NZ_JANQCY010000003.1, forward strand.
ATTTTCTTGATTAAAAAGATTAGGTTCTTTCATTTGCTCAAGCTCTCTTATGGCTGTTTTTAAATCTTCTTTATATTCTTTAATGGCTGAATTTAAAGCACTTCTTTCATACTCTGCGTGCTCTATAGCTTTATGTAAAGATACAATTTTCATAGATAGTTCTTTTAGATTATTTTGATTATCTATGTTTTCCATTTTTACTCCTTTTTATAATATTTTCAAGCATATCTATACCCCTTTGAAGTATTTGTTTTTCTTCTGTTGTTCTTGATTTAAGCTCATTAGTGTTTTTTGAGCAAATATCGTAAAATACAAAATCAATGCGTTTATAAAGTTTGATTTTTTTCTTGTATTCACATCTTAAGTCATTTTTGATACTTTCTTTGTTTCTTTCAAACAAATCTATAGCAAAAGGATTATCAAAATAAAAACACAGCATTCTTTCATTTGCACTATTGATAATCCTTGCTTCTTTCAAACTATATTTTAAGTCATTTTTTAAACATGCACGAGCTATTTCATTAGCTTCAATTATATGTGTTATGATACTCATGCAACATCCTTTAATGCATATGGTTTTATATCTTTTGTCCATCTTGGATTGATTAAATATTTTGTTTGTTTAATAAGTAATAGTTCTTTTGTAAAGCTATATGTTTTACCTAGTAAAGCTATAAAATCATATATAAAATCTAAAGCATCATGAATGTGTTTATGCTGTATGTATTTTAAAAATTTATAGTTTAGTTTGAAAGTTAATTCTAATCTTTTCCAGTCTTTAAATTCTTCTTTGATTTTTTCTTTGTGATAACTAGTCTGCTTTTCATACTTATCATAAATCAAAATTCTATCAAGATCAAAAAACTTACTATGCACCCCATTTACATAAAGAGATTTTTTATAAAAAACCATTTCGCCTTTGATTTTTTTATTTAAAGACAACTCATGCAAATGTTCTTCATATTTTCTCATAGAAGCACTTTCATCACAAAAATCACAAGCTATATCAAAACTATAAGCCTTAAACCTCTTAACCATTTTACTTAACACCTTATACACATCAGCTACCACACTTTTACTAGGCTGAAAAAGACCATTAAACTGTACTTCTACATAAAAGTCTTTTTTCTTTTTATTTTTTCTAGCAACTTCATGGGTGTCTTTTGAATTTTCTATCACTATTATGGTATTTGATAAACTTTTATTTCTAGGTTTGATGTTTATATACCTAACCTTAAACTCATAAAACTTATCTTTTGTTTTGATATTTTTAAACTTCTCTTTTGTGTATTTTTCTATAGCTTTATTGCGGTTTGTTTTTCTAAGCTTTGTGTGTAAATCATGTTTTTTAAGAAATTTATAAAATGCAAATTTTGGGATTACAAATTTGATACTATCATAGCCTATGTTTTGCATTTTATTCCTTTCTTTTTTGTTATTTTGCTACCTTATCAAAACCTTTTTTCATAACTAAAGATTTTGAATTTGCCTTTGTAAGTTTAAATCCCTTTGAGCTAAGCTCACTTATTAAACTTTCTATTTCTCTTGCTTTTTTAAATGCATCATTTTCTTTTTGTATGGGCTTAAAATTCATTACTATCCTTTCAATAATTCTTTTGCTTTTATCAAGAGTTTTTTTAAGTCATCTAGGTTAGATCTTAATTCATCCTCATCACACTCTTCCATGTAGTCAATTAAATCTAAGCATTCTTTGTTAATTAAAGCCAAAGCTCTTGCGTGCTCTATGGCTGTATTAATTTTTTCTTTAAAAGACATTTTCTTCCTTTTTATAGTGCATAAATGGAAGTTAAAAACCACCATAAAGGTGGTTACTCAAAATAAAGAAAGCTAATATGGCTTATAAGGGAGTTTAACTCCCATTTAAACACTACTTATGTCAAAACATAGAGCCTGCATTCAAAGTTATTTAAACTTTTGGTATTTTGACCATTTAACAAAGCTTTTTAAAAAAACCCACTTTCCCACCCGTCGCAGTGGAGTGTGATAAATAAAGAACACGCTAGCTTGATCACCAAGCTAGCTATAAGGAAATTCACTTAAAACCTAGTTTCAAGCTTTTAAAAACCTTTTAAGCACACTTAGAAAATGTGCTTAATGAGGTTTTCAAGCTACCTCATCAATTTCTTTTAAAAGTTCAGAAATCTCCTGTATAGTTTTTATTTTTTCTTCTACCAAAGCTGTAAATTTTTTATGCTTTAGTTTTAAATCTTTCAATCTCTTAGATAATCTCAAATCCTCATTCAAAAAACCAAGTCTTAAAAGTGCTTTTTCTACTTTAGAATTTGTTTTGCTTTTATTGCTAAGCCAAACCTTTAAAGTTTGATTTTTCAAATTGAGTTTTCTTTCTACTTCATCAAAAGTTTTTAACCCTAACTTTTCTTTAATTTTGTCATTAATACACATTCAATTACCCCTGTAATATTTTGGAATAATGGGTGTGGTAGTTCTATGTTGTGGCTGTGGTTTTACTATTTTTTCTTGATTTTCTGACATATTTACTTTCCTTTTTATGATTTGCACATCATGAACTATGATGGTTTCAAATAAACCATCACTAATAGCTTCTAGTTTTACAAAATCATGATCAAGTAAAAAATTCAAAGCTTCATTAAATTCACTTTCTTTTATGTTCATTCTTTTAAAAAGCGTGTCTTTTTTTATAGATTTTTCATTGCTGAGTATATTTGATATGGTGTTTGCGTATGCTCTTATCATTTTGTTTCCTTTATCTTTATGATTACAAACATAACCGATAAGATAGCTATAATCACACCAGCTATAATCCAATCTTGCATTATGTATCCTTTTTTATACTTAAGCAAAAAGTTTGTATTCTTTTTGCTAAAAAATAATTATTTTTATGTTTTAAAATTAATTATTTTGTGAAATTATAATTCATTTTGAATTAATTGTCAAGTCAAATTATAAATAATAACTCAAATTGATTTAATTTAACCTATAGTATCTTATATGATATAATTTCTAAAAACATAAAAAAAGGATTTAAAATGTCAAAAAAAAATATTTCATATGAAAATTATGAAAAGAATTTAAAGCTACAGCTTGAAAGCAAAAGAAAGGATTTAGATATTCAATTAACAAGTATAATTCCTGGGCAACTAGTTTTAGTAAGAACATATCTATGGTTTAGCACCTTGATTATCGCTAGTATTTTAACTATCTTTTCGAATAAAATTCAAAGTTTATATCCTAATGATTTTTGCTCATTACAAGCCTTTATGATTTTATTAATGATAGCAACCCTAGTCTCATGCGCATATTGTGTAATTTTATGTTTTAATACTGTTTTAAATGTTTCAAGTAAATCTTTTCCTGGAGATACATATGAAAAAATAGCCAATTTTGAAACAAATAAATCAGAACATGTTAATGGATTAAACGAAATGATAAGTGAAACTTTTGCTGCATATAAAGAAAATGACAAAATTATCCATAAAGCTGCAAAATCTTTAAGAAAGGCTTTTTACTGTAATTTTGCTAGTTTGATATTTTTTATTATTTTTATTATAATATTGGCAATTCATACAACGAAAGGAGGTGAAAAAATGGCTGATGATAAAGTTGAAAAGCCCAAAGCTTCAATGAACGGTAAACCCAATATAGTTCAAACTAGCAATGTATCTCGAGAACATTTACATCGAGAAAGAATTCAAGATAAAATATTTGAAAATGAGAATAAAACTCAACCAAAACCAGATCAAAATCAAACTAAAGATAAAAAATAAGGCGTAATTGCGCCTTATTTAAAATAAAATATAATATCCAAAAAAGAAAAACATAAATATAAACCAATACTCCATTTTCAAGCCATTAAAATATCATAATATAAATTTAATCTAAAACTTGGCATACTTTATGCTTAGGTTTTATCAAATGATTTATTTTTTTATATTGTTGGTAATATTATAATTCATTTTGAATTAATTGTCAAGTCAAATTATTTTTTTAAGGCGTCAATCATGGATTACAAGCAAACAATTAAAGTATTAAAAAAATTTGCTGATGTGGATACCATAAAAGAATTGAGTGATATACTTAATGTAAACTATGCCACTTTTAACACATGGGCTACTAGAAAAGAAATTCCTCTTAAGAGAATTAAAGAATTCTCAGAAAAACTTGGAATAGATATGAATTTAATTACAAATCCTGAAATGGATAATTATAAAGAATTAGTAGAAGAGTTAAAAACTTTTTTCAATGTAAAAAGTTTAGAAGAAGTAGCTGAAAAATTAGGATATAAAAAAAATAACGCAAACAATTGGCGCAACAATAAACAACTTTCTGCTCAAGCGCTTAAGAAATATTACGATTTAAAAAACAACAAAAAACATATAATTAAAACAAGTAATATAGAAAATATAGTTAAAATCAGATATTTTCCTAATGTTTACGCTAGTGCAGGTTTTGGAAACGATAACAGCGATGAAAACTTTCAAACTATATGTCTTGATAAAAATTTTTTAGTAGAAATATTAGGTATTCCTTACAAAACACAATATGATATGATAAAAATATTTGGCGACAGTATGGAACCTTTTATACAAAATGGAAGTTTTGTTATAGTTGATACTAGTAAAAATTCTCTCGATAAGATTAAAAATGCTGATGTGGCTATTTTTAGATACGATGGTGAATTATTTTGCAAACGCATAAGAAAAAATGTCCTTGATGATGAAATTATCATAAGTAGTGATAATATAGGTTTTGAAGACAAAAAAATTAAAAAATCTGCATTAAAAGACTATGTATTTTTAGGTGTTGTAATTTGCTCGTGTAACACTAAAATATTCTTAAATCAAATAGAAAGGGTTTAAAATGCTTAAAAAGATATTTTTATTAGCGTTATTTACTTCATTATCTTTTGCAAAGTACACACAATATAAACCGAGTGAAGATTTTGCAAAGTATTTTACTACACAAAATTGCTCTCAAGTTTTAGATAAATTTTATTATATTAATTGCTATGATTATAACTACAAAGGTACTAAAGCAGTAGCTTATAAATTAGAAGCAGATAATCTAAAAGGCGAACAAATCAAAAAGCGTCCGCGCTTTGAAGATGATACAAATATCCCTAAAAAATATCGTACCACTTGGAGTGATTATAAAAATAGTGGTTATGATAGAGGACATACCCTTTCTAATGCCTCTATGAGAAAAACTACTCAAGCTCAAAGAAGTACATTCTTAATGAGTAATATTACTCCGCAAAATCCACAAATTAATCAAAAAGTATGGAATAAGATTGAAAAAAGAGAAAGACAAGTGGCTTTAAAGCTTGGAGAAATTGAAGTTTTAAATTTGGTTAATTATGATAGCAACCCTCAAAGAATAAAAAATCAAATTGCTATTCCAAACTCTTATATCAAGATTATAAAAGGTAATAATTTTAAAGAATGCTATAAAGTTCCAAATTATAAAGTGGAAAGTGAGAATGTAAAACTATATAAAATACAATGTAACTTTCTTTAATTAAATAAGGAAAAAATGAAAATTGTAAAGAAAATGGATATCTTATCTTTGTTGTATATAATTTTGAGGTTTCTTACAATACTAAACAAATAACCACAAATGGTTTTTTGTTGGGTGTAGTTAGATTTACTTGGTATTTTTTATGTATTTTGTATTTATACCAAAAATATAAAATAGAATTTATAAATTAACGTTAAAAGATATTTTAAAATGATGAAGATTATTGCTGTATTATATTATATATCATCCGTAATTACTTTATACTGTTCTTTTGTTATTAAAAAATGCAAAAAAGAAAAAGTTGTAAGCGAAAATTATAAAGTTACAAAAACTAGTGAATATTTAATATCAAAAGAAAAACAATGTTTGGTTATTTTGGGGTCTTGGGGCTGTGGAAAAACATATTTTTGGAAACAAATAGAAAAAGAAATTACTTTAAACTTTAATAATAAAAAAGTTATCTATATAGATCTTTTTGGCAAAGAAAGCTATAAACAAGTAATAGAAGAAATAGTGGTAAGTTTACATGGAAATTATAATAATATTACAAAAAAAACTTTTAAAGGATTAGAAGGTTTAATTAAAGGTGCAAGTGGTGGTTTAATAAATATAGATAGTGATGTTATTTTTTCCTTTTTAAAAAAAGAAGATTTTGAAAAAATCATTGTATGTCTTGATAACATAGAAAGAAAATCTGACAATCTTCCTTTGAAAGAAATTTTAGGACTTGTAAATTTACTCAAAGAAGAAAAAGAATGTAATGTTGTTATGATTCTCAATAAAGATGAGTTAAAAAAACAAAATGACGATTCAGATAGTAATAAAGAGGATAAACAAGATACTAAAGACTGGTATCAAGAATACAAAGAAAAAGTTATTGATTGTGAATATACCATAAAAGACAATAACGAAATTGCCAAAGATATTATTATAGAAAAATTAAAAGTACAAGATAAAGCCTTAAAAGATGATTTAAAAAATATTATTTTTACACATTATAAAGAGCATTTAAATAACAACTTAAGGCTTTTACTAAAATCATTAGAACATATAAACCATTTCAACGATATATGTTTCATGAAATTTTACAATAAAGAAAATCATGATAATTTTGTACATATTATTTTAGAAAATCACTACTATTTAAATATAATACAAGCTATATTAGATTATTATATACCATCAAAAAACTTTCCTAGAAATGCTAATAGTATGTATATCATAACATCAAATTATATGAAAAACTTTTTTACTATAGATAAAGCAGATATAGAAAAAATAAATTATGATTTCACTAGTTGTCTTAAAAGCTCAATAAGTAAGCATTTTCGCGATATTTACAATATGCTTCATGATGAATACAATAATAGCAATGATATAAAGTGTAGTAAAGCAATAGAAGATCTTGCGAAAATGCTTTTACCTATTAAAGATAAATATTCTTGGGATATTTTTAAAGGAGAATTTTATTGTGAAGGATTTTTACAAATTGCTTATTTATATAAAAGAATGACTAATAAAAAACTAGATATTACAGATGAAATCATAAAATTTTTTATTAAAAGCAATGGTAATTCAATTCCTTTCAAAAGTAATAGTAATTTAACTTCTTTTAAAAGATTACGAACACTGATTGCTATTCAGCCTAAATATGCAGAATTTTACGAAAATACTAGAAAATTTCACAAAACAGATCATAGAAGAGAAATGATATTTGAATATCATAAAGAACCTGACTTTGAAAACTTTCATAATCCTCAAATAGATAATTTTAATACTTATACACATCAATCTATCATTGATTGTTTTAAAAACAACAATCAATTTTACAAGGATTTTATTTATTTTTTTAGCCTTCCAATTAATGAATCTACGGAAGATTCTAAAAATTGTATTAGTATATCCAATTATAAAAAATACTTAAAAATAATAGATTCAAATAATCTATTTCGAGCATTTAATGATTTTATTAATCAAAATGAATATAAAGTTAAAAAGAAACTTTTAATAAAAAATAGAACTAAAATTAAAAAATGCGTTTTATCAGAACTATTACTCACTCATTCAACTCCTTAATTTTTTCTATATTGATCTCACATTGCTTATAGTGATAAAAAAGCTCACTATAAGCTTTTAATATATCTTTTTCATCTTGCACTATAGGTTTATGCGCTCTATCAAATTCTAAAAGCTCATTTGGTATTTG